>JASFJX010000001.1:0-26187 GCA_050119385.1 Candidatus Thiodiazotropha sp.
GCAATATCTTCTCCACCCAGGACCACGCCGCCGCAGCGATTGCCGCCGCGGGGATACCCGTCTATGCATGGAAGGGGGAAACCTTGGAAGAGTATTGGTGGTGTACCGAACAGGTTCTCAACTGGCCTGATGGCGGCGCCCCGAATATGATTCTCGATGACGGTGGCGACGCAACACTATTAGTGCACAAAGGAGTGGAGTTCGCCGATGCCGGAGCGGTCCCCGAACCTCAGGATGATGATCCCGAAGAGTGGCAAGTTATACTGGGCGTGCTGAAACGCAGCCTGGAAGAGGACCCCAAACGCTATCACCGTATGGCGGAATCGATCAAAGGCGTCACCGAAGAAACCACGACCGGTGTCCATCGACTCTATCAGATGATGGAACAGGGCACCCTGCTGTTCCCGGCCATGAACGTGAATGACTCAGTCACGAAATCCAAGTTCGACAACCTCTACGGCTGTCGCGAATCCCTTGTGGACGGGATAAAACGCGCCACCGATGTCATGATTGCCGGAAAGATCGCCGTGGTCGCCGGTTACGGTGACGTAGGCAAGGGTTGTGCGCAATCCCTTCGCGGGCTGGGCGCCACCGTATGGATTACTGAAATCGATCCGATCTGTGCACTACAGGCCGGTATGGAGGGATATCGCGTAGTCACCATGGAAGAAGCGGCTCCCCTGGGTGATATCTTCGTTACCACTACGGGTAATTTCAAGATCATCACCCACGACCATATGGCAGCGATGAAAGACCAGTCCATCGTGTGCAATATCGGGCACTTCGACAACGAGATCGACATTGCAGGGATTCGCCACTACACCTGGGAAGAGATCAAGCCTCAGGTACACCATGTCATTTTCCCTGACGGCAAACGCATTATCCTGCTTGCGGAGGGCAGACTGGTCAACCTGGGCTGTGCCACGGGACACCCAAGCTTTGTCATGTCCAACTCATTTTCCAACCAGGTATTGGCTCAAATAGAGTTTTTCACTCATGGGGAAAACTATAAAAACGAGGTCTATGTACTACCCAAAAAACTGGATGAAGAGGTAGCCCGGCTGCATCTGGCTAAAATTGGCGCCCATCTGACGACCCTTAGCCAGGAACAGGCCGACTATATCGGCGTACCGGTTGAGGGTCCGTACAAACCCGACCACTATCGCTACTAGCACATGGAATAGAATGGAATAGAGCCAACTTCCGATTAGAAGCCCAGCCAGCCTGAATGCTGGTAATTTGTCAGGATGCGGCTATACGCCGCATCCTAATCGCCATTTTCCCGCGATAGAGCACAAACTAAATAGTGCCCAACATACCTGACCATGCATATAGAATCCCAACAACGAATCTTCAGCTTCGAACTCTTTCCGCCAAAGACTGAGAAGGGTTTGGAAAACCTTAAAAACAGTGTCGCTGCACTGAATACCAAACAGCCTTCTTACTTTTCAGTGACCTATGGCGCTGGCGGATCTACTCAACAACGGACATTCGATACGGTGGAGTGGCTCGTGAATGAGCAAATCACTACCGCACCCCACCTCTCGTGTATCGGTGCCAACCGGGATGAAATCCTACAGATCCTTGAACACTACAAAGTAATGGGTATTCGCCACCTGGTTGCGCTAAGGGGGGATCTACCCTCTGGAACCGGATTAGGTGAACTCGGGGATCTGAGCCATGCCAATCAACTGGTGGAACTGATCCAGGAGACTTACCCAGGCCAGTTTCATATCGAGGTTGCGGCCTATCCCGAATTTCATCCTCAAGCAAGCACCCCAGAACAGGACCTGAGATTTTTCAAGCTCAAGGTAGAGGCAGGGGCGGATAGCGCCATCACCCAATACTTCTACAATGCCGATGCCTATTTTCGCTTTCTTGATAGCTGCCAACAGCTACAGATCGATATCCCAATCATCCCCGGCGTAATGCCCATAACTAATTTTACCCAACTGGCTCGTTTCTCTGATGCCTGCGGTACAGAGATTCCCCGCTGGCTGAGAAAACGACTTGAAGGATTCGGAGACGACCTGGAAGCCATTCGCAGTTACGGTGCGGAAACTGTGATTCGACTCTGCGAGCGTCTTTTACAGGGGGGAGCACCGGGACTGCACTTCTATACCATGAATCAGGCGAAACCCACCCTTGATATCTGGCAGGCCCTGTCGCTTTAATTTCCTTTCTTTTCATTCTGTTAGGACAATTGACGCCAGCCCGCATGCTTCACCCGGTCGCTTAGAAAATATTCTAATTTGTGGTTTTCCATGTTTTTTGGAATATTAGCAACATACAAAGTGTAATCGGTCCACGCTGAACGCGATGACCGTTCCTGGATGAAACATGCGGGCTAGGTTTAGGTAGAGACTCTTAGTGTATCCCCAACGTAGTATCGGTCGAGGTTGGTTTTACACTGTTCGATGATGGCATCCAATGTCTCGGGTTCAACAGGTTTGCTAAGAAAACCATCCATGCCAGCTTCCAAGCAAGGATCAAGCATCTCCTGCACACTATTTGCGGTCAAGGCGTATATCGGCATATAGCGATGTTTCGGTTCTATACTTCGATAACGGCGAGTAAACTCCAAGCCATCCACATTCGGCATGCGCAGATCGATCAAGGCAAGCTCATAAATATCGTCGGAAACCGCTTTCAACGCCTCGCTACCATCCTTGGTAATTCTCACCTTATGCCCGCGTTTTGTTAACAGTGTCGAAATTACTTTAGCAGCAATCGCATTATCCTCGGCTAATAGAATATTGATGCCCTGTTCTGCTCCAGCCACAGCATGTTGTGGGATCAATTGCCGGTTTAGTGGGATGTCCAGAGCGCGCATCGCCATATGAGCAAACTGCCTGTCGAGGAATGGCTTGAACAGGGTGAATTCAGGATTCTTGATCATACCCGTGTCATGCATATGACCACGATACCCCGCCAAGATAAAAGGCAATTTCGGTACGACGGCGTGTGCTTTATAAAGAATCTCTTTTATCGATGTATCCTGCAGTGAATCGCAGATCATCAACAAATCAACAGAATCACCCAAATTGGAGAGAAATTCACCGGGACGATTCGCACGGATAACTTTCAGGCCCAGTTCTCCGGCTACCGAGCAATGTAACTCCATCGCCTTGGGGTCCTTCTCATAGATGAGTATACAGCGCCCCTTCAGCTGACATGCTTCAGCAGATAGACCCTGACTACCTCGCATCTGTAGGGGCAACCTGACACTGAAGCAGGTACCTTCACCCACTTGGCTGGTTACCTCCACCGTGCCACCCATAAGCCGTGTCAAATCGCGCACGACGGTTGTACCCAGACCCACCCCCTCAAAACGGCGTGAATTACCCATATCCGCCTGCCAGAAACAGTCGAAAACAGCCCCAAGGCGATCTTGCGCAATACCAATCCCCGTATCTTCAACCTCGATCAGGATATGGGGTTGCGCGAATTCGACGCACGCTTCGACATAAACCAATCTGATACGAATGTATCCCTCATCGGTAAACTTGACCGCATTGCCCAGCAGGTTATACAGAATCTGCGAAACTCTGAGTTTGTCGCCGAATAGCTCTTGGCGTACCTTCGGGTCGATCTGGCAAAGAAGTTCGAGTTGCTTATCGTGTGCCGACTCCACCAGGCTCGAAGAGACGCTCTTGACCAGGCTACGGATATCGAACCACTCGGATGTCAGTTGGAGTTTGTTGGCATCTATTTTTGCTAGATCGAGTACATCATTGATCAATGATTTCAAGTGTTGTGCCGAAGCTTGAATCGAGTGGAGATACTCTTTCTGTTCCACATCCAAAGGTGTCCCCTGCAATAAGCGGGTCATTCCCATGACACCGATCAACGGTGTGCGCAACTCATGGGTCATGGTCGTTATAAATTCACCGCGGGCCTTTTTCGCTGCTTCCGCTTCTTGTTTGGCAAGGTAGATTCGCCTCAATAAAAAGTATTGATAGACAGGGATTATCAGCAGCAACGATAGAAAAAAGAAGGCGTCGAAGCCATGGCTCTGCCAGGATTGCAGATAGATCAACACTAGATTGTAAGCACTGAAATTGAGCAGGCTTGCCGTCAACAATAGCTTTTTACCGTACCTGGTCCCATAAGAAAGATAGATCCAAAGATAGATCAAGTAGAAAGGGCTGATGGCATCCGATGTCAAAAAGATAGCCACGCTGGCTGCGCTGACATCGACCAGAAGCATAAACCCCTTTCGATAGGAAAGATCGGGTTTGTATGCAATGCTGATCAGCACAGCCAGGAAGAAGACGAAATAGCCCCCATAGAGGGCTAGATAGAGGCTTGTATCGACAGCATAGTAAACCACCGTCGTACCCAGCCACATAAAAACCATACAAAACAGCCATATGGCAATTCTCATCAGTGCCTGTTGGTACTCTGAGTTTGACAACAGCTCTCGATTGAGGATTTTAGCGATTATTTTTGTTATCCCTTTCAATACTCGAGCTACTCCACAACAACATAGGGTTACCTGCTACGCCATAGGATTAATTGAACCTCGTTATATTATAACAGGAAATAAATTCTTTTCCTCCCTTCATGGGCGATTTGTATATTAAAGATTCAACCCGAACCCGGCGAAACAAGTCTGTGCCCACTGATAACGAGGTACGCTAGTATTAGGTATATCGGAATCCCACTAACTATCTCAGGCAATAAGCGATGTACATGAAAAGACCTAACCAACACAATCAGGAAAATACACCGCATCCATCGGATCGGCGTACCATCAAACGGCGCCACCTGATCTACTATCTCAGGGTATGGGAGATCGATGAAAACACCGAGCTGGGGCATCTGGTCGATATCAACACCGAGGGTATGATGCTGATCAGTGAAAAACCGGTTAAGACCGGCGAGACGTTGCATCTCGAACTGCGTCTTCCGGATGGCGAGGGTGAACTCAAACCCATGCGTTTCAAAGCAATCTGTCGCTGGAGCGATAAAGATATCAATACTGCATTTTACGACTCAGGGTTTGAATTCACCGAGAAGTCTGCACAAGCGGTCGCGATGCTACAGAAGATGATCGAAGCGTACGGATTTACTGATTGAGCCCCCAAAACGTCGAAATCCCCGCGATCCCTTGAGCGCCGGCAAGCTTCGCCTGTTTCAATGAACCAGACTGCATGCCACCCAATGCGTATACGGGAATATTGACCTTATCGACCCACTCGGTAAAACGAGCCCAACCCAGGGCGGGGGCTTGAGGATGAGAACGGGTGGGCGCTACCGGTGAGAGTAGCGCATAATCCAACGCCATTTCCGCGGCCCTCTCCAGTTCCTCAGGATTATGACAAGAAGCGCCCAACAAACCTCTACCTGAGGGGCGTTGCTCCAAGCTCATCAGTTGCCGTGCCGTCAGATGTACACCATCGGCCTCTCGCCACCAATCCAGCACTCGATCGGACCGATTGATAACCAGCTTGGCCCCTTTTCCATGGCAAAGCGGCAGACAGGCGTATAAAAGCTCACGGTAGCGTACATCCGTGATGCCGTGTACACGCAACTGGACAATACCAATCCCCCTGCCCAGGGCCCTCTCGAGTCTTTGCAAAAAAACATCTAACCGGCTGCTATCCTCGCCTGTGATCAGATATCGACTCGGTAAGCGCAATGCGCTGATCACCGGTCTATCAGCGGCAGGAAAGCTATGCGGCTCCATATCACCCGGCAACAACCATTTCATTGGCTGTCCCTCTAGTCCTCTGGCTTCACCCTGATATTTGGTAACACGAAAAAACGCGAGTAGCAGATTACGATCGCCGTAATCATGTCTGATCCGAATCAGGGGATCAGACTCGAGCGGCACAATACCGAGTTCCTCTTCGAGTTCCCTTATCAGTGCCTGTTGCATGGATTCCCCCGGTTCGCACTTACCCCCCGGGAACTCCCACAGACCACCCTGGTGCAGATGGGCGGCACGCTGGGTAACGAGCACGCGAGATTGGCTATCGAAGATGGCTGCTGCGGCTACATGGATCATTTATACTAAGTACGGTACTCAGCATTGATCTTGACATAGTCATAGGAAAGATCACAGGTCACTACCCGTGTTTGCGCATCACCACGTGCCAGCGTGACACGAATGGTAAATTCATCGCGGTTCACCACCGAAGCCCCAGCCTGTTCGGTGTAGTCCGGCGCCCGGCCACCATTGCGCACGATGCAGGTATCATCGAGCCAGATCTCGACCCGATCGATTTCAAGCCCGCTCATCCCCGCACGTCCTACTGCCGCCAGTATCCTCCCCCAATTCGGATCGGACGCGAAGAGTGCCGTTTTAACCAGAGGGGAGTGAGCAATGGTGTAGGCAACATTTTTCGCTTCCGCTTCGTTTGCCGCTCCCTGCACCAGAATTTCCACCAGCTTGGTTGCCCCCTCGCCGTCACGCACAATATCCCGAGCCAAATCCATACAGAGCGCCGCCACCTCAGTAACGAATGTCTTATATAGATCAGAATCAGGCTCGATCACCGGGGCAAGGGAAGATACGCCACTAGCCATCAACACACAGGCATCATTGGTCGAGGTATCACCATCCACGGTGATACTGTTGAATGAGGGCTTCACCGCTGCTTCCAGACAGGTTTGTAACAATGTCTGGGATATCGCCAAATCCGTAGCCAGGTAAGCAAGCATAGTCGCCATGTCTGGACGGATCATGCCTGATCCCTTGGCCATGCCGCTAAGATGCACCCTTACCCCCTCAAACTCAAAATGGCGCGAGCGCAGTTTCGGCCGGGTATCGGTCGTCATAATGGCCCGCGAAGCCTCTTCCCAACCATCGGTGGTCAAATCACTGATGGCTTCGGGTAGAGCATCGAGCATGCGTTTGACAGGCAGATTTTCACCGATCACACCGGTGGAGAAGGGCAGAACCTGATCCGATTCGCAGGCTACAGCCTGCGCCAATCCCCGGCAACAGGCATAGGCGTCCTGCAACCCCTGATCTCCGGTCCCTGCATTGGCATTTCCGGAATTGATCAGCAGATATCTTGGTGGTTTGAGGGCCAGATGTTGTTTCGCGAGCTGCACCGGCGCGGCGCAAAAGGCATTCTGAGTAAATACCGCGGCACAGCTCGCCCCCTCTGCCAGCTCGATGATCACCATGTCCTGTCTATCGGAATATTTGATTCCCGCCGATGCGTTTGCGAGGCGTATCCCGGGGACGGCGAACTGAGAGGCGTTCATATCAACTTATTCGACCATGGCAGTTCTTGTATTTCTTACCCGATCCACAGGGACAGGGTTCGTTTCTGCCGATCTTGCGGCCTTCACGAACGAACGGTTGTTGCGGCTCCTCTGCCAGCTCTTCCCGCTCTGTTGGTACAGTGATCTCTTCGGGCAGTCCCTCGAAGGCCTCGTGCTTGAACTCAAACTCATCGACCTTCGGCTGCTGTTCCTGGATAGCCATCTCCTCCGGCATCTGTACCTGGACCTTGGATAGCAGCCCAGTCACCTCTTGCTTGATGCTATCCAGCATGCCGGAGAACATCTGAAAGGCCTCGCGCTTGTATTCCTGCTTCGGATTCTTCTGTGCATAGCCGCGCAGGTGGATACCCTGACGCAGATAGTCCATGGCTGCGAGATGCTCCTTCCAATGGCCATCGAGGGTCTGCAGCATGATCGCCTTTTCGAACTGGCGCATGTTCTCGGCCCCCACCAGCTTCTCTTTCTCCTGATAGACATCCTGCAGGATCTGAGCGATCTTCTGTTTCAAGGTCTCTTCATGCAGATCATGATCCTCGTCCAGCCACTGCTGGATCGGCCATTCTCCCCCAAACAGTTCGGCCAGGGATTGACTCAGACCGGCAATATCCCACTGCTCCTCGATGCTATCCTTGGGTACGTGATTATGGAAAACCTCGTCCAGTACATCACCGCGCAAGGCTGTGATGGACTCGGAGATATCGGTAGTATCCATCAAGTCATTCCGCTGCTCATACACGACTCGTCGCTGATCATTCGCCACATCATCATATTCCAGCAGCTGTTTACGGATATCGAAGTTACGTCCTTCGACTTTGCGTTGGGCATTCTCGATCGCCCGGGAAACCCATGGATGCTCAATCGCCTCGCCCTTCTCCATCCCGAGTTTCTGCATCAATCCTCCCACCTTGTCGGAGGCAAAGATGCGCATCAGGTTGTCCTGCAGGGAAAGATAGAAACGGCTCGACCCCGGATCGCCCTGGCGCCCGGAGCGGCCACGCAGCTGATTGTCTATGCGCCGTGATTCATGACGTTCGGTACCAATGACATGCAGTCCGCCTGCATCCAGCACATGTTGGTGACGCTTTTTCCAGGCCTCCTTATATTCATCAACAGCAGCGGGGTCCGTATTCTCCCCCAACGCCTCCAACTCGGACTCCAGGTTACCACCGAGTACGATGTCAGTACCTCGACCCGCCATATTGGTTGCGATGGTAACCGCACCGGGGCGGCCAGCCTGAGCCACGATCCCCGCCTCTTGTTCATGGTGCTTGGCGTTGAGAACCCGATGCTCCACCCCTGCCTTGTTGAGTAAGCCGGAGACCAGTTCCGAGGTCTCGATGGAGGCAGTACCCACCAGTACAGGTTGCCCCCGTTTCACACAATCCTGCACATCTTCCATGATCGCATCGTACTTCTCTTCAGGTGTCAGGTAGACCAGGTCCCCCATATCATCGCGGATCATGGGCATATTGGTGGGAATGACCACCACCTCCAAACCGTAGATCTGCTGAAACTCAAAGGCCTCGGTATCCGCGGTACCGGTCATACCCGAGAGTTTATTGTAGAGGCGGAAGTAGTTTTGAAAGGTGATCGAGGCAAGAGTCTGATTCTCATTTTGAATCGCAACCCCCTCTTTCGCTTCAACCGCCTGATGCTGACCATCAGACCAACGCCGGCCCGGCATGGTACGGCCGGTAAACTCGTCGACGATGACCACCTGCCCATCCTTGACGATATAGTCCACGTTGCGTTGAAACAGGGCATGGGCCCGCAGGGCGGCATTGGCATGATGCATCAGAATAATGTTGGATGAGTCGTAGAGACTGGCACCCTCTTCCAACAACCCGGCTTCGGTCAGCATCTCCTCCAGATGCTGATGCCCCTCCTCGCTAAAGTAGACTTGGCGAGCCTTCTCGTCCACGGAAAAGTCCCCTGGACCGAAGTCGGGCTTCCCCTCCTCATTGGTGATAGGGTCCTGCCGGGTCAAGCGGGGAATGATTTTGTTGACCGCTTTGTAGAGTTCCGAGGAGTCCTCTGTCGGGCCGGATATTATCAGCGGCGTACGGGCTTCGTCGATCAGAATAGAGTCCACTTCATCGACAATGGCAAAATTGGGCGGACGTTGCACTCGCTGCTCTGAACTGAAGGCCATGTTATCGCGCAGGTAGTCGAATCCGTATTCATTATTGGTGCCGTAAGTGATATCTGCGGCATAAGCCTGCTGACGGCTAACCGGCTTCAGATGGATATAACCACCACTCTTGGCGTCATACTCAGGATCATACAGATAGGAACTACTATCAGGGCCCATACCCCCCGATGAATTGATGACACCTATAGAGAGTCCGAGGTAATCGTAGAGGCGTCCCATCCAAGCGGCATCACGCCGTGCCAGATAGTCATTCACCGTCACCACATGCACGCCCTTGGCCGGTAGGGCATTCAGATAGGCCGCCAAGGTAGCCACCAGGGTTTTACCCTCACCAGTCCTCATCTCGGCGATTTTGCCCTGATGCAACACCATCCCACCGATCAGCTGAACATCAAAATGTCGCATCTGCATCACTCTGCGCCCCGCTTCCCGTACCACGGCAAAAGCTTCATTCATAAGGCTATCTAGGCTTTCACCCGCATCCAGGCGGGTGCGAAATTCGGCAGTCTTACCCTTTAATGCCTCATCAGAGAGCTTTTCAAGGTCAGCCTCCAGATTATTGATCTGGGAGACTGTCTTGGACATGCGTTTGACCAGGCGCTCATTTCGGCTACCAAAGATCTTCTTGAAAATGTTACTTACCATTGATTGGTTTTTCCGTCACAGATGCGAAATTTGTGGATGATACAGCAAGCGGAGGAAATGCAGAAGGTCGGGATTAGCAGGATTGCGACCGCTTAAGCAATCAACCCGGCACCTTGAATAGGCTATACTCAGGCGCCGGGTTAATAAATGGTATCGAGTAGAGAATTTTTCAAGCGTTCAGCGATAAGAGTACACTGCTGCTTTGTTATCGTTCAAAACCTATCCCTTACTACGTTTGTTAAGGATATAGCGGGTAGGGTCGATAATCTTGCTGTTACGTATCACCTCAAAATGGACATGGGGGCCGGTAGAGCGTCCTGTTGAGCCCATTGTTGCGATAACTTGGCCCTGCTTAACCCGCTCACCAACCTCGACCAGAGGCGCTTTATTGTGTCCATATCGGGTGACATAACCTTTGCCATGGTTAATCTCGACCAGCTCCCCATAGCCGTAGCGTTTTCCTGACCAGGTTACAACACCCGCGGCGACAGCTACCACATCAGAACCCTCCTTTCCGGCAAAGTCCATACCCTTGTGCATGGTACGCTTACCAGTAAAAGGATCATTGCGCATGCCGTAGTAGGAAGAGATCCAACCCTTGTTTACCGGTCGCCCAGCGGGATGGACAGATTCTTCCAGGTTAGAGTTCATGATCAGGTCCTCGACCAGGGCAAGCTGTTGATGACGATGGTCGATCAATTTCTCCAGCTGCGCCATCTCCTGCAGCAGATTGGGCGACGTCGATCCCTCGGTGTGCGAGTTCAGCTCTTCAGGACCACCCAGTGCAGGCGGCACATCAAAACTAAACTCGCCTTTGTCAAGCCCACCGATATCTACAAGGCGTTCACCGAGTGCATCCAATCGCAACAGTTGTGACTGCAATTTGCCCAGACGTATCGCCAGGACATCGATTTCACTCTGGGCATCGGATTTGGCATCCTCAAGTATTTGACGCTCTCTGGCAAATGTCTGTTTCAGACTGGTAACCAATTGATGCTCGGGAAACTCGGTATCCTTGACACCCATTTGATAACCAAACCAAAGCATAGCCCCCCCGAAAAAGGTAATAAAACCAATCACAAGCGAGCCACGTAGGCAACGTACGGCACTGTTGCAAGTCTGTCCCATTCCGTGTAAATATATGATTCTCATTACTAAAAGCTGCGATAATAGATTTATATCTCAATTGTCGGTCACAAAACTTCGAACTTTATCACTTTCTTTGATATATGTGATGATTTCTATCAATATTGCCTTTAACCTCCAGCCATGGAATCAGTGTCAAGAATAGCCGCCTCGGGATCAATCTTTAACCGGTTAAAAAAACAGCTATCGGTGCATGAGGCACTTCTTCAGCAGTTGCGGCAACTGTTACCACCTCCCCTGGATTCTCAACTTAAGACAGTCGCGCTGCAGCATGGTAACTTGACTCTCTTCGTTCCATCACCGGTATGGGCAAGCCGATTCCGCTACCTGTTGCCTCAGCTCCAAAATCAGTTATTAATTAGTGGTATTCAGGTAGCCAAAGTACGTACCAGCATCCTACCCAATGAGTCAACCAAACCGCTGAAAACAAAAATGAGAAGCCGCCCTATGATCAATCAGGCAGCCAGTAAACAGATGCGAGAATTGGCCAAAACCATCAACGACCCATCCCTAAGAGACGCCCTTATCCGGCTTAGCCAACACACAGAGCACTCATAGCGTAGTGTCGGAATTTTTTACAGCGCAGTTCAATAACAAGAATTCAAACCCTACATATCCATTTACTTTCAATTAGATACTAAATTCGGCCTAATATTTGCTTAATGATAGTAAAATAAATTCATATCACTAATTTAAGGACAGAGTCGACATGATGCAAATTAGACATTTTTTCCTAGCTATCGCCACTCTAGCAGCTATCACTTTACCTACAACCTCCAACGCTGTATTCGTTGACCTGTCCTGGGTCTTTGTCGACGGCGGATCTCCTACAGTCATTACAGTAGAGGAGGATGAGGATCGGTTTGCAACTTTCGATATCTTTTATTCATTCACTGTTTTTCACGCCTATCCTTCCAAGGGAAAGGAAACAGAGATTTCACTTATCACTGATTTTATTGATGAATCCCTTGATATTTCTGGTAGCAGTGATTGCGGGTTTGGTAATAGCAGTGGTTTTTTCTCTTGCTCAGGCTCACTCAGCGTCCTGGACCCCGCTGTTTTTGCCGGGGATGAATGGACAATCACATTATCAGACACCAATGACAATTGGTTTGATTACCTCTTCCTCAAAGGGTCCTACATTGCTTGGGGAGATGATGTACCCTCATCTGTACCAGAGCCCTCTATCCTGCTGTTAACGGGTGCCGGCATTCTTGGATTGGGCTTAACCCGCTTACATATGGCGAAAAAAAGGAACCGCTGATTAATAAAAAAGGATTCCTGCGCTACCGGCCCCATCCCCCGCTCCTGGAAGGATATGGTGATTCCAGTATCGCTGCAGGTCTGAGGTACCGCGCTAATAAAAAGCCCCGGCAGTAGCCAGGGCTTTTTTCTGTTACCGGTTTTGTGAATTACCCAAACGCTATGGAAATGCAGTCTCTTTAATATATAGCCTGCTCACAGATCGAATATCAATCTGAACGAGCATTCAGGTGAGGGTGAGATGCACCGGCTTCATATAGGAGATCGGGGCATCTTCAGGCTCATCGAAGGTAATCTCCTCCCAAGCATCCTGCTGGCAGATCAGCTCCCTCAATAGGCGATTATTCAATGCATGGCCAGATTTGTGACCATTAAAGGCGCCGATCAGACTGTGGCCGAGAAGATAGAGATCGCCAATGGCGTCGAGGATCTTGTGTTTGACGAATTCATCTTCATAACGTAATCCATCATCATTCATGACCCGGTAGTCATCGACGACTACAGCGTTGTCAAGACTACCGCCAAGGGCCAGTTCTTTCTGACGCAGCATCTCGATATCACGCAGAAAACCGAAGGTGCGGGCACGACTGACTTCTCTGACGAATGAGGTAGACGAAAAATCAACCGTGGCAAACTGCGAGTGCTCTTTGAAGGCAGGATGATCGAAATCGATAGTGAAGGAGACCTTGAAACCATCAAAGGGCTCGAAACTGGCACGCTTGTCCCCCTCTTCAACCTCAACCTTACGCTTGATACGAATGAAACGCTTGGCCTTGTTCTGCTCTTCGACACCGGCAGATTGCAGCAGGAACACGAATGGACCCGCACTGCCATCCATAATCGGCACTTCAGCGGCACTGACGTCGACATAGGCGTTGTCGACACCCAACCCAGCAAAGGCAGAGAGCAGGTGCTCGACGGTTGAAACCCGCACGCCATCCTGTACCAGGGTGCTTGAAAGCCGTGTGTCACCCACATTTTCCGCACAAGCGCGTATTTCAACCGCCGGCTCTAGGTCAACCCGCCTGAAAACGATCCCTGTATCAGGAGCCGCCGGACGCAGGGTTAAGTAGACTTTTTCCCCTGTATGCAGACCCACTCCCGTGGCGCGTATCACGTTCTTCAACGTACGTTGCCAAATCATCGACTTTCAGCTCCCAAAACTGTAACTTGCCTCATGTGAAGGCACAAAAACCGCACATGCTAACACACGAATCCGGTTGTAGAAACAGCTGCCAGCGCCCATCCTGTGCGAACTGCTCACAAACAATCATCAACCTGGTTTCACATTCTACACCAACTCCTTGCCGTCTGGAAAGACAAAATGCAACATGTTGTCTTTCTGCAACTGCATTAGTCTGAATCCTGGACCTCAGAAGCCACTTTGTGAAGCCCTCAATCTGCCTGGCGACGCAGGAATGCCGGGATATCCAAATAATCGAGATTACCATCCGCAGTTGCTGCCGCGGATTGACGCCCCGTCTGGCCATTTCGCAACACTGTAGGCCGATCCAACTCACGATAGTCATCCGGTAGCGCCAGGGGATCCGCTTTATCGACAAGTTTAACCTGGGGAATCTCCTCCACTTTGGCAGGCTTGGGCATTTCCACTTTCAACCGTTCTCCCAGACCGGTGGCAACCACAGTCACCCGCATGTCATTTTGCATATCCGGATCGATGACTGTTCCCACCACCACGGTAGCGTCATCATCGGCAAACTCACGCACTGTATTACCAACCTCGTCAAATTCGCCGATCGCCAGATTCAGACCCGCAGTAATATTGACCAGAATTCCCTTGGCGCCCGCCAGATTGACATCCTCCAGCAATGGACTGCGAATAGCCCGCTCCGCAGCCTCACGCGCCCGATTGTCACCAGACGCCTCACCCGAGCCCATCATGGCCGCACCCATTTCAGACATCACGGTGCGCACATCAGCGAAGTCGACATTGATCAAACCGGGACGGGTAATCAGTTCAGCAATCCCCTGTACAGCATGTAAAAGCACATCGTTTGCCGCCTTGAATGCATTCAGCAGGCTCATATCCTTGCCCAGCACTGCCAGTAACTTCTCATTAGGGATGGTAATCAGCGAATCGCTGTTAGCGCCCAGCTCCTCCATACCCTTTTCGGCAATCTTCAAGCGCTTGCCACCCTCAAAGCCAAACGGTTTGGTAACCACAGCAACCGTGAGAATCCCCAAATCCTTGGCCACCTGAGCAACCACAGGCGCAGCTCCGGTACCGGTGCCTCCGCCCATACCCGCGGTAATAAAGACCATATCCGCACCGGTCAGAACCTCTTCGATCCTGTCACGATCCTCCAGTGCGGCCTGCCGGCCAATATCTGGATTCGCACCAGCACCTAGCCCTTTGGTGATATCGGAACCCAGTTGCAGCAGAGTACGTACCTCACTGTTGCGCAGGGCCTGGGCATCTGTGTTGGCACAGATAAAATCAACGCCCTCAATATCCCCCGACAGCATATGATTGACGGCATTACCACCGCCACCACCGACACCAATCACCTTGATTACAGCATTCTGGCTGTGTGTATCCATTAACTCGAACATTGTCTAACTCCTCGCCTGTCGCACCAAGCTGAATAATTCAAAAAACACCTCATTACCTACCGTGCCCTTGCCCAAACACCCTTTCGAAACAACTAAAAATTACCTTGGAACCAATGCTTCATTCGCTCCCAGATCGCCTTCAAACCACCCTCATTGGCCAGTTCGTGTCCACCCTGTGAACGATTGCGTTGACCAAAAAGCAGTAAACCCACACCGGTTGAATAGATAGGATTACGCACCACATCAGAGAGACCACTGACATAATGCGGCACACCCAACCGCACCGGCATATGAAACACCTCCTCCGCCAGGTCGATGACACCTTCCATCTTCGAACTACCGCCGGTCAGCACTACACCACCAGCGATAACATCTTCGAAACCGCTGCGACGCAGTTCCGCCTGAATCAATGTCATCAACTCTTCGTATCGGGGCTCCACCACTTCCGCCAGGGTCTGACGTGAGAGCCTGCGCGGCGGACGTTCACCGATACTGGGTACTTCGATGGTTTCATCACTGGTGGCCAACTGAGTCAACGCACAGGCATATTTCATCTTGATCTCTTCAGCGTATTGAGTCGGTGTACGCATCGCCACGGCGATATCGTTGGTCACCTGGTCTCCCGCGATGGGTATAACCGCCGTATGGCGGATCGCACCGCCGGTAAACACGGCGATATCCGTGGTGCCTCCACCGATATCCACCAGGCACACCCCAAGCTCCTTCTCATCTTCACTCAGCACTGAATGGCTGGAGGCAAGCTGCTCCAGAATCAAGTCATCCGCTTCAAGGCCACAACGGCGGATACACTTGACGATATTCTGTGCCGCACTCACCGCACCGGTGACCATGTGTACCCTGGCTTCCAAACGCACCCCTGACATTCCGATGGGATCGCGGATACCTTCCTGTTCATCGATAATGAACTCCTGAGGCAGGATATGCAGAATCTTCTGATCAGCAGGTATTGCGACTGCGCGTGCAGCATCGATTACCCGCTCCACATCACCCTGGGTCACCTCCTTATCCCGAATGGCAACAATGCCATGGGAGTTGAGGCTGCGGATATGGCTGCCAGCAATCCCTGCATAGACTGAGTGGATCTCACAACCCGCCATCAGCTCCGCCTCTTCAACCGCCCGTTGAATCGACTGCACCGTGGACTCGATATTCACCACTACACCCTTTTTCAGGCCTCGAGATGGATGAGAACCGATACCAATTATCTCGATACCGCCATCCGCTTTAACCTCACCGACGATCGCCACTACTTTAGAAGTGCCGATATCAAGACCGATGATGAGATTTTTCTCACTTCGTTTAGTCATTCACTTACCCGCTATCCGATCCCCACTGGATGGGCTAATCGTTTTTGCTTGTTGTTCGCTGTTCGCTTGCCAGTACACCGAAAAGCCATTGGTATATCGCAGATCCACCCGTTCCGGCGTTGCCTCAACCTGACCTTTCATAAACGGGTAGAGCTGTACGAAGCGGCTCAATCTTGGCATGACATCCCGTCTTCCCAGATCAAGCAGTAATCCCTCTTCGGTCTCAATCCGCCACGACTGCCTCGCATCGACCCTGAGACGCTTCAATTTGAGTCCTGCGGTCTGCAGCAGGGTAAGCATTTTGAGATACCCCTTGGCTATTCTCTCTGCCCCCGCTTCTTCTCCGATCAGTGTCACCAGCCCTGGTAAAACAGGTAACTGTTTCGGTCGAAACACCTCGCCATGAGCATTCACCATGGCATCCTCCCCCCAATAGGCCAAGGGTATCTGTTCCAGGACCCTGACCGCCAAGGTATCAGGCCATACTCTGCGTACACTGGCACTCTCGACCCAGGGTAGTTGTTCTATTTGGTGGCGTATACGGACTAGATCGACAGTAAAGAAATTGCCGCTCACGGCTTGAGCAACAGTCTGTTCCAGCCCTTCTCTATTGAGATATTTAATCTCTCCATCGACGCTAACCACCCGCACCGGCATGATCATTGGATCCAGCAACCGGGAGACACCCCAACCAGCCAGCACTGCGATCAGTGCCATGAGCAGCAGAGGCATGCCCCGGGCTCTATCCATGAATTGCATCCGAATCCTATTCATCACTATCACTCCCGACACTTGTGGAGAGTACCCGTACCACCAGTTCATCGAAATCGATACCCGCTGCCTTGGCCGACATCGGCACCAGGCTGTGATCGGTCATGCCGGGCACAGTGTTTACTTCAATCAGCCAGGGTTGATGTCGCTCATCCAGCATCAGATCAACACGCCCCCAGCCACTGGCGCCAACGGCTTCGAACGCCTCTACGCAGAGCGTCTGTAATTTTCGTTCTTCAACCTGCTCAAGACCGCAGGGACAGTGGTAGCGTGTCGTGTCTGCCGAATACTTAGCCTGGTAGTCATAGAAAAGATGGGGCGTCTGTAAGCGAATCATCGGTAAGGCCTCCCCTTGCAGAATAGTGGTGGTGTATTCCTCACCAATGATCCAGCGTTCTGCCAGAACTTGAGCATCATACTGCCTGGCCAACTCCCAGGCACTGCGTAACTGTTCCACACTCTCGACCTTACTCATACCGATACTGGAACCTTCGCAGATCGGTTTTATCATTAGGGGAAAACCCACTGCCGCGGCCTTTTCCAAATCACCCTCATGAACAATCAAAGCCGATTCAGGGGTTGGAATACCCACGCCCCGCCATACCGCTTTGGTACGGTATTTGTCCATTGCCAGCGCCGATCCAAGCACATCGCTGCCGGTATAGGGGATGCCTAATCGCTGCAGCGCACCCTGAATAACGCCATCTTCACCACCACGACCATGCAGAATGATAAATGCCCGGTCATAGCCACCCGCGGCAAGACGGGACAGGACATCATCACCCACATCCAACGCCTCAGCCTCGATACCCTTGTTGACAAGTGCATCCAATACCGCCCGTCCGCTCTTCAGCGATATCTCACGTTCAGCAGACTGACCGCCCATCAGTACGGCAACTCTGCCAAATGCCTGTTCAGATGCATTCATGTTCAACTCACATCTCCAATCCGATGGACTTCGGTCTTCAGTTCGATGCCACTCTGGATTGCCACTTCTCGCTGCACTTCGGCAATCAACATCTCGATATCCCGTGCTGTGGCCTTGCCGGTGTTGACAATAAAGTTGGCATGCTTCTCGGAGACTTGTGCTCCACCCAAGCGTTTGCCTTTCATGCCGGCGGCCTCAATCAACCGAGCGGCGAAATCACCGGGGGGATTGCGAAACACCGATCCACAGCTGGGCTGACTGGTCGGTTGCGTGGCGGTACGACGCTCCAGTAACTGCTTGATTCGTTGCTGAGCGGCACCTGTGTCACCCGCTTCCATCGCCAATTCTGCCGCCAGGAACCACTCACCCTCCGGACCTTTGACCTGGCGATAAGCGATCTCGAAATCCTCAGGCAAACGGCTGCGTACTTCACCGAATCGATCGATGGTTTCCACCCTCACAACCCGCTCCCATGTCTCACCGCCAAAGGCCCCGGCATTCATCGCCAGGGCGCCACCCAAAGTGCCGGGTATACCGGCCAGAAACTCCACCCCGCAAAGGCCCTCCCTGGCCGCTATCCGGGCGACCTTCGCACATGGGATGCCCGACTCGGCATACAATAAACTGCCACTGCGCCATTCACTGGCCACAAGGCTTCCCTTTGTCGCAATAACCGTACCTTTGAACCCACCGTCTCGAACCAGCAGGTTACTTCCCAAGCCGAGCCAAAAGAGAGGTTCCTCAACCTCCAACTGTCGCAGAAACTGCACCAGATCCTCTCGATCCGCCGGTCGATAAAAACAATTCGCCGGTCCACCAACCCGCCAAGTGGTATGCCCGGAAAGGGGCTCATCGAATAGCATTTCACCGCGTAAGGCTTGTTGGTTTAACACAGGCATCATTTGGTTTCGCTCTCATCCGGTGGTTGTCTATTCTTTGACTTGAAACCAACTAAAGCCCGGCGTTGCCCCTGAGACAGACCGGGTAGCTGCGCATACCTGATCAGCGAGATACCCGGCAGTTTGGATTGCAAGGGTTCACCGCACCCCTGATGCAGTCTTTTCATATCGATTGCGTACATCATCACTTCACCTCCTGACAAAGTCGTCGAGGTAGTTCCGCCGCAATGGAACCGATACTGCCAGCACCCACGGTCAGAACGATATCGTCATCCTGGAGCAGTCCCTGCAGCAACTCCGGCAACTCATCCAGCGGGTTAACAAAGACAGGATCAACCTGACCCCTGACGCGTATCGCACGACTCAAATCGCGTCCGCTCGCACCCTGAATCGGCTCTTCACCAGCGGCATAAACTTCACTGATGATCAGCAGATCTGCTTTTGAAAGCACCTGTACGAAGTCTTCGAACTGCTCTTGTGTTCGTGAATAACGATGTGGTTGAAATACCATGATCAAACGCCGATTCGGCCATCCGTCACGAATAGCCGACAAGGTGGCATCGATCTCCCGGGGATGGTGGGCATAGTCATCGATCAACATCACCCGTTTACCATCCAGAAAACAATCGCCCTTGGTCTGAAAACGCCGGCCAATACCGGCAAAGTTGCTTAGCGCAGTGCGAATGCTGTCACTGTCGATATTGAGCTCGAGGGCGACGCAGATTGCCGCCAGGGCATTCAATACATTGTGTCTGCCCGGCAGGTTGAGCGTGATTCGAACCGGTTGCGCCAGGGCATGCGCACGCAATGTGAATTGAGTCATCAATCCGTCTCTAAGAACATCAGCTGCCTGCACGTCAGCATCATCGCTGAAGCCATAGGTGGTAATCGGCCTTGATATCTCCGGCAGCAGATTGCGTATCTCATGGTCATCGATACACATCACCGCGCGACCGTAAAAAGGCAAATGATGCAGAAACTCCAGAAAAGTTGCGCGTAGGCGGTTGAAGTCTCCACCGTAGGTAGTCATATGATCGGCATCAATGTTGGTTACCACTGCCAGCATCGGTTGCAGATAGAGGAAGGAGGCATCACTCTCATCCGCCTCTGCTACCAGGTACTCCCCATCACCAAGACGCGCATTGGCACCGGCACTGTTGAGTCTGCCACCGATGACAAAGCTCGGATCAAGGCCGGCTTCGGCGAGAATACTGGTGACCAGGCTGGTGGTGGTAGTCTTGCCGTGGGTACCCGCCACGGCAATGCCATAGTGGAAACGCATAATCTCAGCCAGCATCTCCGCTCTCGGTACCACTGGTATTCTTGCATCCCTCGCAGCGATAACTTCGGGATTATCTTCTTTGATAGCGCTCGATATCACCACCGCATCAGCAGCCTCAACATGACCTTCGTTATGCCCGAACATTACTTCGGCTCCCAACTCGGCAAGCCTTGAAGTCACTGCGCTTTCTTTTTGATCGGACCCAGTCACCTGATAACCCAGGTTGATCATCACTTCGGCAATACCGCTCATACCCGCACCGCCGATACCGACAAAGTGGATTTGACGCATGCGTCCCATGCTATTCGGCGCATAACGTTTGCGTAGCTGTTCACTCATGGATGAATAACCTCCATGCAGTATTGCCCTACTCGTGCCGCAGCATCCGGTTGTGCCAGACTTCGGGCGGCCATAGCCATCTCCAGGAGTTTTTGTCTGTCTGCACAGAGACTGCTCAACAAGCGGGCAAGATTACGTCCATCCAGACTGGGCTGAGGAATCAGCTGCGCGGCATCCGCATTCACCAGAAATTCAGCATTACGGGTTTG
Organism: Candidatus Thiodiazotropha sp.; assembly: GCA_050119385.1. Lineage (GTDB taxonomy): Bacteria > Pseudomonadota > Gammaproteobacteria > Chromatiales > Chromatiaceae > Thiodiazotropha. Next base: position 20,779 of record JASFJX010000001.1, read on the forward strand.
ATGGTCATCCACAGCAAATGGATAGGGCACGAGTATGGCCCCCAAGCCTGCTGCCGCCAGTTCTGAAACCGTCAACGCACCGGCTCGACAGATAACAAGATCAGCCCAAGCGTAGGCCTCTGCCATCTCGGTTTCGAAGGCCTTCACCTCTGCCTCGACCGACAACTCACGGTATCTGGCCAGGGTTTCATCCAACAGCTTTTCACCCGCTTGGTGTCGCACCTGCGGCCTTTGCGCTTCAGTCATCATGGAAAGCGCCTCAGGTACGCATTGATTCAGTGCCCGGGCACCCAAGGACCCCCCTAGGACCAGCAGCCTGACGGTACCATCACGCTGCGCGAAGCGTACTTCCGGTAAGGAAATTGACAGGATATCCTGGCGCACCGGATTACCTACCGTATCCGCCTGGGCTTCAGCACCGAAGCTGCCCGGAAAGGCCTCGAATACTTTGGTCGCAAATTGGGCCAAGATACGATTAGTCAGTCCGGGTATCGCATTCTGCTCCTGAATCACCAGAGGTATGTGCATCAACCGAGCCGCCAAACCACCGGGGCCAGTAGCGAAACCACCCATCCCCAACACCAGGTTTGGACGAGTACGGCGTAACACACGATAAGCCTGCCAGAGGGCCTTGCTGATAGTAAACGGTGCAGCCAGGCGCCGCTTCAAACCACTCCCGCGCATACCCTTAACCTGTAACGTTTCAAGGGGATAGCCGTAACCTGGGATCAACTTATTCTCCATGCCAGTACAACTACCCAACCAGGTGACACGACAACCTTTCTGCTTCATCCAGTCGGCCACTGCCAGTGCTGGGAAGAGATGCCCACCCGTGCCGCCTGCCATCACCATCACATGAGGCTCCATGATCGCCTCCCGTGCTTGTTTTTTGACCCTTTCTGGCGAGATTCAAAATCGATTCGCAATAGGAGTGCGATCATCATGCAGGCGACAATGATACTGTTGCTGCCATAACTCATAAACGGTAGGGTCAGGCCTTTGGTCGGCAACATGCCCACGTTGACACCGATGTTGATAAAGGCCTGCATACCAATCCATAAACCAAGACCGTAGGCAGTGTAACTGGAAAAGCGCTGGCCGCTCTGTTCCGCCTTGACACCAATTTGAAACGCCCGCCAGGTAATGAAGGCAAAGAGAAAAATTACGCCCAATGTACCCATCAGGCCAAACTCCTCACCTACCACTGCCATGATGAAATCGGTATGCGCCTCCGGCAGGTAGAACTGTTTCTGAATACCGTTCCCCAACCCGACCCCACTGATTTCGCCCCGACCAAATGCGATCAATGCCTGTGAAAGCTGAAAATCGGTATTGAAGGGATCATCCCAGGGATTCAGATAGGTCGTCATACGCTGCCAGCGGTAGGGAGAGAAATAGATCAACGCCCATCCGGCCACACCGGCAACGACTAACAACATAGCAAACTGGTAGAGCACGACCCCACCAAGAAACAACATTCCGGTAGCGGTTGCGAACAGCACCACCGTGGTGCCGAAATCGGGCTGTAGCAATATCAATGAACTGGTGATGATCAATAACAGCATCGGTTTGGCAAACCCCCAGAAGGAGCGAGCGACTTCATCCTGACGACGCACCAGATATCCAGCGATGTAGAGCACCATGAAGAGCTTCATGAATTCGGAACTCTGCAGATTGAATCCTCCCAGGGGTATCCAACGGGTCGCACCGTTGACGCTTTTTCCGACCCCGGGGATCAGCAACAGCAATAGCAGTAAAAGTCCCAAAAAGACCAACACTGGCCCCGCCTTTTGCCATTGATTCATGGGTATTTGAAAAACCACGGAGGCGGCAAGCAGACCCAGAAACATGGCGAAAAGGTGACGATAGACATAAAAGAAGGGCGTCCCGCCAAGGCGATCCCCCACTGTCATCGACGCAGACGTAACCATCACTAGACCGAAACAGAGCAGCATCGCCGCAGCGCACAAGAGCCATCCGTCAAGCATGGGTTGAGCGGCAGGTTTAGGTGCCCTTGCATCATGAGCCTGTGGATGTATCAGCGTACTCATGCCTGGAGCGCCTCCACCGCCTGAATAAATGCCTCACCACGGGCTTCGAAGTTACGGAACATATCGAAACTGGCACAAGCCGGTGATAGCAGCACACGATCGCCAGGTTGAGCCAACTCAGCAGCCAGGCCTACCGCCTGTTGCAGTGAAGCGGCGTGCATCATCTGCACACGTCCCGTCAGCGCCGCTTCCAATTTTGACGCATCCTTACCGATCAGGATGACAACACGGGCGGTCTCCTCAGCAACAGGGGCCAGGGGGGAGAAATCGGCATCCTTGCAATCGCCACCGGCGATCAACACACTGCGGCTACTACCATTTTCCGGATGAAGCCCCTGCAAGGCGGCAATGGTGGCCCCCACATTGGTACCCTTGGAATCGTTATACCAATGAACCCCCCCTTTATCGCACACCCATTGGGTACGATGGGGAAGCCCTGAATAGTGCCGTAGTGCCCCCAGCATATCGTTCAACGCTAAACCTACAGCTTTACCAAGGGCCAAGGCCGCAAGGGCATTTGCTATGTTGTGACGACCGGGAATACGCAGTTCAGTAACCGGCATCAAAGGGACATGCCCTTCACTCAGCCATTTGATCCCTTCGCGCTCATATAAGCCGAAATCACCCTCTGTCGGCGAATCCAGCGTAAAACCGATTGTGACCTCATCCGCTACCGCCATGGCTGCAACCTTTGGATCGTCACGGTTGATCACTTTTATTTCGCTACCGGCATAGATTGATGCCTTGGTGGCGGCATATTCATCCAGATCCGAATAACGATCCATATGATCGGCGGAGACATTCAACACCACCGCTGCCTTGGATTTGAGCGAACGGGTGCTTTCCAATTGAAAACTGGAGAGTTCGAGTATATACAGTTCAACACTGTCATCCAGCAGCTCCAGGGCCGGTTCTCCAAGATTGCCGCCTACAGCCACATGTTTTCCGGCCATCCGCGCCATCTCCCCCAACAGGGTGGTTACGGTGCTTTTGCCATTCGATCCAGTGATTGCTACTACCGGCGCCTTCGCCGCTCTGGCAAACAGTTCAATATCACCCAATATCTCGATATGACGCTGTTTGGCTGACCGAATCAGGGGTTCATCCAGTGATACACCCGGACTCACCACCAAGCGACTCGCAGCATTAAAGACATCCGTCTGAAAGCCGCCGAGAAACATTGCCATATCGGGATAATCTTTGCGTAGCGCTTCCAATCCCGGCGGATTCTCACGCGTGTCGGTAACTGCCAGGGACTCCCCCTGAGCAGCCAGATACCGCGCGCATGAAAGCCCTGTCGTGCCCAGCCCGACGATCAGGGTTTTAGCTGCATATGTCGCTTGCTTCGCCATTAACGTATCTTCAGACTCGCCAGACCGATCAGCACCAGGATGACGGTGATGATCCAGAATCGCACAATTACCCGGGGCTCAGGCCAACCCTTGAGTTCAAAGTGGTGATGCAGAGGAGCCATGCGAAAGATGCGCCTTCCTGTCAATTTGTAGGAGGCCACCTGCAGCATTACCGATACTGTCTCCAACACGAAGACGCCGCCCATGATGAAAAGCACGATCTCCTGGCGCACCGCCACCGCCACCACACCGAGGGAGGCTCCTAGGGCCAGTGCTCCCACATCACCCATGAAGACCTGAGCCGGATAGGTGTTGAACCAAAGAAACCCCAGTCCCGCCCCAACGATGGCGGAGCAGAAAACGATCAACTCCCCCACATCGGGCAGAAAAGGAATTTTCAAATAGCTAGCGAAGTCGGCATGGCCGGTAACATAGGCCATCACACCGAGGCCACCGCCTACCATTACCGTAGGTAGAATCGCTAATCCATCGAGACCATCGGTTAAGTTCACCGCATTGGAAGAGCCGACGATCACCAGATAACTGAAGAGAATGAAGAATGGCCCCAAGTCGAGTGAGACTTCCTTCAAATAAGGGATCAGGAGAGCGGTTTCCATAGGTGAAGCGGCGCTGAAATAGAAGACCAGGGCCGCTCCCAGGCCAACCACCGACTGCCAGAAGTATTTCCAGCGAGCGACCAGCCCTTTCGGATCGTTGAGCACTAGTTTCTTGTAGTCGTCGACCAAACCGATGAGACCGAAAGCCAGGGTCACGATGAGCACGATCCAGACATAACGATTACTCAGATCGGCCCACAACAGGGTGGAGATTGCGATAGCTACTAGTATCAACGCCCCACCCATAGTGGGTGTACCGGCCTTGGAGAAGTGGGTTTCCGGTCCATCATCCCGCACAGTCTGGCCGATCTGATGGAAGCTGAGCCGACGGATCATCATCGGCCCTAGCAGTAACGAAATCAAGAGCGCCGTGAGCACCCCGAGTATGGTGCGCATAGTCAGGTATTGGAACACCCGGAAGGCATTATCGAACTGGGCCAGCCAATCGGTAAGATAGAGCAACACTGTCAGCCTCTCCCCTCATTCATCAGGCAATTCACCACCCGTTCCATGGCTGCACTTCGGGATCCCTTTATCAACAATGTGTCACCTTGGCACAGCGTGCCGTTCAGGGTCCCGATCAACTCATCCAAATCAGAAAAAGCCTTTGCTCCATCACCGAAGCTATCCGCGGCATACCGGCTCAGTTCTCCCAAGGTATAGAGGGAGGAGAGTCCCGCCTGCTTCGCCTTAGCACCCAGTTGACTGTGCAGGGCCACGGATTGATCTCCCAGTTCAGCCAGATCCCCCAATACCAGGACCTGCTCCCCCGGCGCACTGCGCAATACATCAACGGCGGCTTCCACAGAATCGGGATTGGCGTTGTAGGTGTCGTCGATGAGGCGGTATCCGGCAGGAGTGAAACGCATCTGCAGACGTCCCGCCACCGGCTTAACGCTGGCAAGTCCTTGCTCGATATCCTTACCCGTGCATCCCATCGCCAAGGCACCGGCGATTGCTGCCAGGGCATTCATCAGATTATGCTGGCCGGCGAGTGCGAGCCGCACATCAAAGCGTTGTTCCTGGTAGCTGACCTGCATCCGGTTATAAAAGCCGGCTTCTGTCCAGCGCATCTCAGTCCGGGAGATGTCGCAGCGCACCGCGGCCTGTTTCGAACTGCCAAAACTCATTAGCCTGTGCTCGCCGAGTAATTCACACCACAGAGGATAATACTCGTCGTCAGCGTTCAAGACTGCGACTCCGTTGGGCTTGAGTCCACTCAAGATCTCACCCTTCGCCCGTGCCACACCTCGCAGATCACCGAATCCCTCGAGATGGGCGGCACCCGCGTTGGTGATCAAGGCTACATCCGGATGGGCGATTTGGCTCAGGTAGCCGATCTCACCGGGATGGTTGGCCCCCATCTCCACCACGGCATATGCCTCATCC
>JASFJX010000002.1:0-22347 GCA_050119385.1 Candidatus Thiodiazotropha sp.
TCGACAAGTGAACATTTCAAACGCCATATACGAACAGCACTTAATAGAAGGAGTAAAAACCCAACCGTTTTCTGTACCGTCAGGCTGTTTGAGGAGGTGTCGGGATAGGATTGCCCTTTCTGAACCTTGGCATTCACTTTCAGTGTTCCATGTGTTGTCATCGACTATATTTCACTGTTTTTTAAACCATTTACTGATCCAGTGCAAGATAACAGTGTATTTTTCATGCCTCAGGGCTTTTCTACACTCAGGATATTGCTAACGTTATGCTTGGAAGGATTTAAAGTGCTATCTCTTCTGTCACTATTCAAAGCAAAAAAAAGCCCGCATCAGCAGGCTTTCAAGGTCGAAGCTGGATCGCCTTATTATTTGTTGGCGATCTCCTCCAATTGCTTGGCCGGGATGACTTGGCCATTCAATGCGGCATCCGCCGCGCTGCGCCCGAAGGCCACGCTCATCAGGGTGGAGTAGTAGACCACCGGCATGTTGAACTTGGTGCCGTAGGTGTCGTTGATGTTGTCCTGGTAGATCTCCACATTGGCCTGACACAGAGGGCAGGGGGTGACGATCATGTCGGCGCCGTTGTCGTAGGCCGCTTCGATGATGCCCTTGATCATTTCCTGGGATTTTTCAGGCTCGGAGAAGGCCAGGGCGCCGCCGCAGCACTGTACCTTCTTTTCGTAAGTGGGGATCGACTCGGCACCTACGGCTTCGACCATTTTGTCCAGGTATTGCGGATTTTCGAAAGACTCCCCGGCGATGCCGAAGGGGCGGTTGGTCTGACAACCTACGTAGCCGGCGATCTTCAGCCCTTCCAGGGGCTTTTTGACCTTGGATTTGATGGTGTCGAAACCGATATCCTCAACCAGCACTTCCACCATGTGGCGTACACCGGCTTCACCTTTGTATTTAAGGCCGGCCTCGGAGAGGGCTGCGTTGGCATCCTTGAACATCTGCTCGTCTTCGTGCAGACGCTCTTTGGTCTCGCGAGTGGAGAGCCAGCAGGCGGCACAGGTGGCGACGATCTCTTGTCCGGCGTTGTGTTCTTCGGACAGGGCGATGTTGCGCGCGGAGAGTGCCAGGCGGGGCAGTTCACCGCCACCGCCGTAGCCGATGGAGGCGCCGCAGCAGTTCCAGTCGGGGATTTCGTTGAGCTGGATATCCAGCTCCTCGCACATGGTCTGAGCGGAGAGCAGGTAGTTGGATGAGGTAGCGCCTTTCTGTGAGGAGCAACCCGGGTAGAATGAGAGTTCTATCTTAGCCATCGGTCATGTCCTCACTTGACGTCTTTGAGATTGCCATCTTCGATCTCCTGGGCCTTCTTCACCATCTTATGGAAGCCGGAGAGATCCTTCACGCTGTGTCCGCCAAAGAATTCCATGGCGTTCATGCGCTTGGCCTTCATCATGTTCTGGCCCAGTTTCTGATTCGCCATGGCGTTCTTGACGCCCTGGCCGAAACCGTCCTTGAAGTACATGGAGAGGCCTAGTTTCAACTCGTTGACACGACCTTTCTTCATCAGGTTGTCCCAGAAGATCTGCGAAAACTCGGCGGTGGGCTGCTTTTGCTGGGTCAGTCCCAGGCGTTTCGAGTAGACCGCCAGGCCATGCATGATGTGGGTAATCGGCAGGCCACGGGGGCAGCGGGCGATACAGTTGTAACAGGAGGTGCACATCCACATGGAGTCGGTGCTCAGCACTGCCTCGCGTTTATTGGCGCGGATCATCATGAAGATCTCCTGGGGCGGATGCTCCCAATGTTTACCCAGCGGGCAGGAGCCGGAGCACACGCCACACTGCATGCACATCTTGACCCATTCGCCCTCCTCCACATTCGCCTCAACCTCTTTTAAGAAGTTGCTGCGGTACTTTTCAATCATTGCGGTGTTTAAATCACTCATTTCTACTCCCCTTTGTAGGGTGTCCAGGGTGGTTGGCCAAGTCCACCCTACAAAAAGTAAAGTTGTTCAGGCCGTCCTTTCAGCGCGGGGCCTGCCGAAGCAGGCCTTCATCGCCTTTGATTAGAACTTGAACGGACTCAGGCCGATCTTCTCAACTGTCTCCGCCATGTCGTTGATCAATTGAGGCGCACGCTCCACATCGGTGATGGCAACCTCATGTAAGATAACGCGTTCCGGTTCCAGATTCAGCGTATCGAGGGTGTCACCCACTTTGCTCATGCGTTCCGCCGCCATTGCCGAACCGCGTACAAAATGGCATTGGTAGTCGTCATCACGACGACAACCCATCATGACGATCCCGTCATAACCGTTGTTGAGTGCGTCAGTCACCCAGGAGAGGCTGACAGAGCCGAGACAACGGACCGGTATCACACGGGCCCAGGGGTTGATTTCCACACCGGCCTGGGCGGCCTGGTCGAGAGCCGGGTAGGCGTCGTTCTCACAGGCGAGCACCAGGATACGGGGCTTCTCGTCCCATTCTTCAGGGATTTCGCAGTTCTTGATCTGCTGGTTCACCGTCTCAACCGAGTAGTTCTCGAAGGAGATAACGCGGACTGGACAGGCGCCCATGCAGGTACCGCAACGACGACAGCGTGATTCGTTGTACATCGGATAGCCTTCTTCGTCCTCGTTGATGGCGCCGAAGGGGCACTCAACGGTACAACGCTTACACTGGGTGCAGCCTTCCTTGCGGAAGCTCGGGAAGGAGAGATCGCCTGAGCGGGGGTGTGCAGCACGTCCCAGGCCGGCGTTCTCAGCCGCCTGAATCGCCTTCAGCGCCGCGCCGGTGGCATCGTCACGGGCCTGCTGGGCATCCATGGGACGACGCACAGGGCCGGCGGCATAGATACCGGTACGGCGGGTCTCATAAGGGAAGCAGATGAAGTGGGAGTCATTGAATCCGTTCTTCAAATGGGGCAGGTCAGTGCCCTGACGGTATTGCAGGTTGAGGATCGAGGGTGGCGCGTTCTCAAGAATGGCCTGGGCCTTGGCCTTCTCCTCTTCATTCTCCGCCTCGTCCACCATCAACTGGGCATAGGGATCAGGACCGGAGTTCGGCTCCATGCCGGTAGCCAGGACCACCAGGTCGCAGGCTATCTCTGTCTCTTCATTGAGGATCTTATCCTCGAATTTCACAATCAGGCTGTCGCCAGGCACTACTTCGGATGCGATGCCCTTGGAGAAGGTGACCATGGCCTCTTGACCGGCGCGGTAGAAGTCCTCACCACCGGCGCCCGGGGTGCGGAGGTTGTCGAACAGGATGGTGGTATCGCAATCCCCGTTAAGCTCCTTGAAATACATCGCCTGCTTGATGGAGACCAGATCGGTGACGCCGGAGAAATAGGTGAGATGCCCCTCCTTGTCCGAGCATTGTCCCGCGTTCTGGATGAAGCAGACCGATTTCACCTCTTTGCCGTCGGAGGGTCGCTTGATCGCACCGCCATTGGCCGCAACCGCCAGGGCCTCCAGCTCGTGATTGGTAACCACGTCCGCTGATTTATCGTAGGCGAACTCCGGCAGTTTGTTGGCGTCGTAGGGCTTCCAGCCGGAGGCCTGAACGATAGCGCCGATGGAGATAGTCTCACTGCTGCCGGACTCGGTAGCCACCTCGACGTTGAAGCGCCCCGGTGCGCCTTCGGTCTTGGCGAGGGTGCTGTTGAGGTGGACCGTGATCTTGTCGTCAGCCTCGATTGCCTCGATCAGTCCGGGTACCGGATTCTCAGCCGGGGCGTCGTAGGGTGAACGGGTTGGGATGACTTTGTAATACCCGCCTAATGCGCCACCCAGCTGGCCACTCTTTTCTACCAGGTGCACGGGGTAGCCGGCCGCGGCGGCTTCGATGGCCGCTGTCATGCCTGTGACACCGCCACCCACAACCAGAATATTCTTGTTGAGGGACTGCTCGCCGGAGGCAGAGGGCTTGCTCATGGACTTCAGCTCGGCGCAGGCCATACGGATGTAGTCATCGGCCATCTCCTGGGTGGTTTCCTTGTTTTCATCCGTATCCGGACGAACCCAGATGACACCCTCGCGCAGGTTGGCGCGGGTCATGGCTACGTCAGTAAAATTAAAGGCCTCAACCTTGGCACGCTTGGAGCATGCTGCGATCATGATATGAGTGACACCTTCATTGGCGATGTCGTCTTTGATTATCTGTACACCCTCGGCGGAACAGAGCATCTCATGTTGTTTACAGCTCTGCATCTTGCCGTCACGGGTGGTGATGGTTTCCAGCTGACCGGCGTCCAGGCGCTCGCCAAGACCACAGCCGGTGCAGACATATCCAGCAAATTTCTTCTCGTCGGCCACTCTCTTAACCCTCCGTCGCTGCTATGCGATTGACCACTTGGATGGCGCGCAGGGCGGCGCCAGTGGCGTGTTGAACGGCGCGGTTGACATCCAGTGCATCGGACGAACACCCGGCAGCAAAGACACCGCCGTTCTCCGGCGCGGGCTCGATGAAGCCCTCTTCATTGATGGCGATTTCCACCGGGAAGTTGGTCTTGTCGACGCTGGGCTCCATGCCGATTGCCAGGACCACCAGGTCGTGTTCGTCGGCGTAGCGGTTGTAGCCCTCGGTATCGACACCATGCAGCGTGGGGTTGCCGTTCTCCTTGTTCTCCACAATGGAGGCAACCTTGGATTTGATGAACTTGACGTTCTCCTTGGCCTTCACGTTCTGGTAGAAGTCCTCGAAGCGGTCAATAGCGCGGATATCGATGTAGTAGATGGAGATATCCACCTCATCCGCGGGGTAGGTGGCCTGCTTCAGGGAGGCCATGCAGCAGATGCGAGAACAGTGCAACAGGTGGTTCTTGTCACGGGAACCGGCACACTGAATGAAGGCAACCGATTTGACCTCTTTGCCGTCGGAGGGACGCACCAGCTTGCCGCCGGTGGGACCATTGGGATCCGCCATGCGTTCGAACTCGACGCTGGTGATCACATTGGCGATCCGATCGTAGCCGTAAGGTTGGATCTTGTTGGCATCGTAGGGTTTCCAACCTGTGGCCCAGACTACCGCGCCGGCCTTGAATTCGATGGTCTCTTCCTGCATATCCAGGTCGATGGCGTTGACCTTGCACGCATCCTTGGCCTTCTGTGCCTCATCGGTGCCGATGATTGCCGGATCGAGCACATAGCGCTGTGGATGGGCCATGCGGTGAGGCAGGTAAGCGCCTTTGCGCTTGCCCATCTCGTAGTTGAATTCGTCGTTGAACTCGCTGTCCACTGCCTTGGCGCAATCACCACAGGCGGTGCAGTTCTCATTCACATAACGGGGGCTGATTTTGACGCTGGCAGTGTAATTGCCTGCCTCACCCTTGATGTCAGTAACCTCGGCCATAGTAATGATGTTGAGGTTCGGGTTCATCTTTGCCCGGCGTTGATTGATCTCCAACCCGCAGGTGGGAAAGCAGAGCTTGGGAAAGTATTTATACAGCTGGGTGACGCGACCGCCGACATAGGGGCGCTTTTCAACCAGTACGACTTGCTTTCCCGTCTCAGCGGCCTCCAGTGCAGCGGTCATGCCGCTGATGCCGCCACCGACCACGAGAATAGTCTCATTGGTTGCGATTACTTCCGTCATGGATATTCCTCCGTTGCGGAATGGCTTTATTGACTTAAGGTAACCCTCTGACAGGTAATTCTTGACTTGCCAGGTTGGTTATTCCACTATCACGGGCCATACGCAGCGCCCTAGATTCTGGAGCCGATACCTTACTCGTCTTCTTGCGTGCCTTCTATATCCCAGCTGGGCATAATCCATCGAATTTTTGAATGCGATGATAGAGTTGGGTTATGGAGTATAAGCCTTTGCTAATAAATGCTGGGACTAGCTTCCATAACTGGAGAAGTGGTGGTGGAAGGTTCTTCTGCCTTCGAGCAGCATCTCTTCGAAGGTTTCCGCGGGTACCGGCGGGCTGTAGAGATAGCCCTGCCCTTCCTGGCACCCCATCTTCTGTAACAACGACTGTTGCGCCATGGTTTCGATACCCTCTGCCGTGATTCTCAATCCCAGGTTTTTACCAAGCGAAACAATCGCCTGGGTGATAGCGACGGCGTCGCTGTCATGGGGCATGTCGCGGATGAAGGAGCGGTCGATCTTGAGCTTGTCGATGGGCAGTTGCTTGAGGTATGACAGGGATGAGTAACCGGTGCCAAAATCGTCGATGGCGATCGATACCCCGAGTTTTTTGAAAACATCAAGTACAGGAACCGAGTGTTTCATCTGTCCCATGAATATTCCCTCAGTGACCTCCAGCTGGAGCATGTTTGGAGGACATTTGGAATCTCCAATGATCTCCTCAAAGCGCAATATCAGGTCGGTCTGCATGATCTGCCTGACGGAGAGATTGATAGCCATGCGTCCGTGAAACAGCTCTTGACGATGCAGGTAATGGGTTTGGGCACAAGCCTCCTGTAGTACCCAGCTACCGATCTCATGGATCAGGCCTGACTCTTCAGCGAGGGGAATGAAGCGTGCAGGCGGAATAATCCCGAGCCGCGGATGGTGCCAGCGCAGTACGGCCTCGGCGCCGGTCATTTCACCATTTTGCAGGGATATCTGCGGCTGGTAATAGAGTAACAATTGATCCTGTTGAATCGCACTACGAAGCTCTGTTTCCAGGAGCAGTCGTTCAAATGCGGTTTTTGTCAGCTCTGAGGTGTAGTATCGATAGCTATTACGGCCCTGCTCTTTGGCTTGATACATGGCGGCGTCTGCGTTTTTCGTCAGGTCCGCCACATCCTTGCCGTCCTCGGGATAGATGCTGATACCGATGCTGGTTGTAATGTGAAGTTCTCTGCCGGCAATCTTGAAGGGGGCCTTGAAATTCTCCTGAATCTTGGATGCGACCACGGCTGCCTGGCTAGGATCATCGATGTTTTCCACCAGGACGGTGAATTCATCACCTCCGAGTCTGGCGGCGGTATCGTCATCCCTCAATATGTTCTGCAGTCTGGAGGCAACCTCTTTCAGGAGTTCGTCTCCCATGGCGTGGCCGAGGCTGTCATTGATGTTCTTGAAGCGGTCGAGATCGAGAAACAGTACGGCAAGTTGGTGCTTTTGACGTTTCGCCTGGGCAATCGCATGTTCCAGACGGTCTTCGAAAAGCAGTCTGTTGGGGAGATTAGTGAGGGAGTCGTGATGAGCCAGGTGTTCAAGCTGTGATTGGGTCTTTTTTATACTGGTTATGTCGGAGAAAACGATGACGTAATGTTCGATACCCCCCCCCTGTTCGTCCTCTACGCAACTGATAGTCATCCAGGCCGGATAAATCTCTCCGTTCTTGCGCTGATTCCAGACTTCGCCGCGCCAGGATCCGGTTTGATTGACCTCGCTCCATAATTCGTCAAAAAACTCGGTTGAGTGTCGATTTGATATCAGCTTACTTGGGTGCTTGAATATCACTTCTTGCTCGGAATAGCCGGTGATCTCGGTAAAGGCCGGATTGACCGAGTCGATCAGACCCTGGTTGTCGGTAATCAATACACCCTCCATGGTATGTTCGATAATCTGTACCGCCTGCTGTAATTTTGCGTCAGAATCCTTGCGCTGGGTCACATCGGTAAAGACCAGCTGGGTGGCGGGTGCGCCTTCGTGATCTGCCGGACTGACAAAGACCTCAACCAGAATGATGACTCCGTCAGCACGTTTGAATGCAGCCTGGTAGGGCCGGCTGTTATGATTGCGTAGTAGCTTCAGCTCCGATTGCATCAGCTCAGGAGGGCCGTCGTGCAGTAACTCACTGACAGGTTTATTGATTAACTCTTCGTGCGCGGAAATGGCTAGCGTCTGTTTTGCGGCCTTGTTCAAAAAGACGATCTTCTCATCCTGCAGCAGTAGTATCGGTGTGGGTGAATCGTCTACCAGTTGGCGATAGCGATTCTCGCTGCGATGGAGTGCCTGCTTGGTCTTTTCTGCATCGCGGCGTAGCGCAGCCTCCTTGAGTTCTCGCTCGATTGTAGGTACCAGTCGGGTTAGGTTTTTGAAATTTACAAAATCGTTCGCGCCAGCCTTGAGTAGAGAGACGACTTTCTCTTCGCCGATGTGATCGGATATCAGGATAAACGGGATGTCCAGCTTTTGATTCTGCAGGTACTCGAGGCTTGCAATCGGCGGGCAGCCAGAGGTGTTTGTAGCCGAGAGTATCAAATCCCATTCCTTGGTAAGCAGGGCCTTTTGTAAGGTGTCTATTGTGTCTATACGCTGGGTAGATAGATTCAATCCGCCACGCAGGAGGGTCTTGCGTAATAATTCATGCTCATATTCGGAGTCCTCAATTACTAGAACCCGCAGTTGTCGTGGCATCAATATTCCTTGAACTCTATCTTTGGTTTGACAATTACAGATAAGCGATTCGACCTCTTTCATGTGATCGTCTGTTCCTTTTGCAATTGTCTACAGCTTGAGTCGTAATCTGGCATTGGCGCAGATTTATGACTGTTACAAAATGAAAGTATAATTCAGTATACCTTTCTAATGTTGGGTTAATTAGCTGGGTGTCGGGATTTAAAGGGCTAAAGACCTCTGTTTTGTTGACTACTTAACACTCTGTGAATGTAGAAATGGCTGCCAAAGCCCCCTATTATTATATGGTTTTGTCCGGTTGCGAATATCACTGGGCCAGGATAGCTTTGATCCCTAGTTATGTAACATAATCGAAAATTAAACATTGAAACCTGAAGAGTACCATTTCGAAAAAGAGCCCTATTACGAGCAGGTCAACAATGAGATAGCCGTTTTTGAAGCCGCTTATCGCAATCAGTTGCCTGTTCTGCTGAAGGGTCCCACCGGCTGTGGTAAGACCCGGTTCATGGAGCATATGGCGTGGCGCCTGAAGCGTCCCCTGATTACGGTATCATGCCACGACGACCTGACTGCCTCAGATCTGGTGGGCCGGTTTCTGGTAAAAAATGGTGAGACCGTCTGGGTGGACGGCCCACTGGCCGCAGCAGTACGGGCTGGCGGTATTTGCTATCTGGATGAAGTCGTAGAAGCGCGTAAAGATACTACCGTTGTCATCCATCCGCTGGCTGACGATCGACGTGTGCTGCCCATGGAAAAGGTGGGTGAGTTGCTGGAGGCGACGGAGGATTTTTGTCTCGCTATCTCGTTCAATCCGGGTTATCAAAGTGTACTTAAGGATCTTAAGCAGAGTACACGTCAGCGATTTGTTGCGCTGGAGTTTGACTATCCGGAACCTGAGTTGGAGAAGAAGATCATCCAGAATGAGGCGCAGGTCGATGGGGAGATGGCCGCCAGACTAGTCAAATTTGCCCATATGACGAGAAATCTCAAGGGCAGCGGATTGGATGAAGGGGCCTCGACCAGGTTGTTGGTGCATGCGGCAAAACTGATTGCCAGCGGTGTCGAGCCGGTGATGGCTTGCCGTGCCTGTGTCGCCCAGGCATTGACAGACGAGTCGGATATGTTGGCAGCTGTGAATGAGCTCAGCGCCTCGCTTTTCTAGATCGCTCGATAGTATGAGGACACAACTCGATCAGGGGCAGATTCAGAACTTGCTCGATGACTATTTCGAGGTTGAATACAGTTTCCGTAATACCCAAAAAATCAGCCAGGAATTGGTTGGACTTCCGCCTGAGGAGCAGGCATTTGTTCTTGACTGGATAAGGCGCGCCGCCAGTACCCACATCGAGATTGCCTATCGGTTTGCGCAACAGGCACCCGAAGCGTTCCGGCGGATGGGTAGGTCAATGATCGAAGCCTGGCTGATTCAGGCGATGGATCTTTACGATATTTCCGGTCTGCATGCGGCCTTGGCAGCCATCACGGACATGGACGTGTTTATTGAGCAGGGGAGAGAGCGGGCTGCCGGAGCGCTGTTTGATGAGCAGGTTGGGGTGCTGCTTCCCTTTGTTCAAGGACTGTCTGGTAGAAAGTTGAAACTTGAGAAGTCCGATTATCTCTACACTGACGGCGAAGTGATCTTTCTTCCCGCGGTGATGGCTCATCTACCGAACGTTAGAGATAACTTTTCACTCTATAAGGCGGCTGTAGCCTATCACTGGGCACAGGTTCGTTTTGGAACCTTCCGTACCGATTTGGTCTCTTACCTGGAGAGCCACCCGATCCCGGAAAGGGCGTTGCACTGTTTTCATGCGGTAGAAACCGTCCGTTTGAATGCCTGTATCGAACGTGAACTACCTGGGTTGTTTCGGGAGATGCGTAATCTCGAGTGGAAGTTGAATCCCGAGCCTAGTCCAGCGGGGTGGGAACAGCAGGTAGCCTTTCTGCAAGCGCCCGGGGCCACGGCGCAAGACTCCCTCGATCTGAGCAAAGGCATGATTAACAAGGCGCTGGCGAAGAGCGTCCTTTTTCATGGTCAATTGAAACCGTATGTTGTTCTGGCTGTCATGCAGCGTCGGATCGAAAGGGAAAAGGCGAAATTGCGCGTGGCTTTGAAGCTGATTGCAGATGACCTGCGACAGTCAAATGATGAACAAGAGCCGGTTGATCGTTTTTCATTGACGCCGCTGGATGATTTAGCGTTTTCCGAGGAGATGCATTTTGAATTGCAGGTGAATGGTAAATCAGTGCCATTGTCGGATGAGATTAAAAACCTGACGACATCGATTATTCAGGATATTGGGGATATTCCCGAGGAGTATCTGACGCCGGCCGGGCCTGGTGAGTACGACCTGAAAGATATCGAAGAGGATGGATTGAAGGCGGAAGAAGTGTGGAGCGGCGCCTACCATGAAGAAGGCGCTTATCTTTATCAGGAGTGGGATTATCGACGTAAGCATTATCGTAAAAACTGGTGCGTGGTCAGAGAGATGCCTGTCAAAGAGGAGCATGACGATTTTGTTGCTGAGGTGATGTGCAAATATCGTCGTTTGTTAGCAAGCCTGCGTAAGACGTTCGAAGCGCTGCGTGATGAGGATAGGCTGCTGAAGCGGCAAGTATATGGAGATGGTGTGGATATCGATGCCTTTGTTGAAGCTTGGGCCGATATGCATGAAGGATTTGAGATGACAGATCGTCTGTTTACTCGCATGCATCGTGAAGAGCGGAATATCGCGGTGATGTTCATGGTGGATATGTCCGGTTCAACCCGGGGCTGGGTCAATCAGGCAGAGCGTGAAGCCTTGATCCTGCTGGCTGAGTCGTTAGAGACATTGGGTGATCGGTATGCCATCTATGGTTTCACCGGGATGAGCCGCAAGCGTTGTGAAGTGTTTCCTGTGAAAAGGTTTGATCAGCCATATGATGCCGGGGTTAAAGCGAGAATCAGCGGTATGCGTGCAGGCGACTATACACGTATGGGTGCTGCGATCCGCCATTTGAGTCATCGACTTAATGAGGTGGAAGCAAGAACCAAGCTGTTGATTACATTGTCGGATGGCAAGCCGGATGATTACCATGACGATTATCGCAGCCAGTATGGGATTGAGGATACCCGGCAGGCCCTGTTTGAAGCGAGGCGTCAAGGTATTCACTCTTTCTGTATTACGATTGATGAAGAGGGGCCGGATTATCTGCCGCACATGTATGGTGCGGCGAACTATACCGTTGTCAACGAGATTGAAAAACTACCCTTGAAGGTTTCCGATATCTATAAAAAAATAACCACATGATGATTGACCTGCGGCGTGTCTGCTTGATTTTGTTATCAGCTCTGGGCACTCTCAGCAGGAGGATGCAGAGACGATCCAACCACCCCAATGGAGGAGATTATGAATAGAGCAATATTAATCATTACCACATTGAGCCTGTTTGCCACATCCGCGCTGGCGGCCCCTGGTTACAGCTATCCCTCTTCGCGGATGCAGTCCCCCGTGTACCAGGAGGCGGGGCCCGATACCCTGTTGCGTGAAGGGATGACGAAACTATTGAGATTTCTTCGTTCGTCTGACAATCCCCAACCACAACAGATTTCGGCTTTTCTGGAACAACAAATGGCCCCCTATTTTGATTTCGCCTACATGGCTACCTGGGCTGCAGGGCCCATGAATCGGCATATGAATGATCAGCAACGTTGGGAGTTGGGGCAGAGGATTAAACAGATGCTGCTTGGTACTCTCGCCAAGCGACTCGCTAGCTATGACAATCAGGATGTTCGTTTCTTTCGGCCTCGGTGGGTTGATGACAATGAGGTAAAAGTGCGTGTCGGTATATTGCGAGCGAGTGGTTATCCCGCAAGCTTGGATTTTCGTTTCTATCGCAGCGAAACTGGTTGGAAGGTATTTGATGTATCGGCTAATGGTAACAGTGCATTAGCCTTTTATCGACATTACTTTGCAGAGCAATCACGTTCACAGAGTGCCGGTAGGGACTATCGTCGTTAAGCTTATGGAACTGGGGTCTGTTAACAGGAGTCTGCCGGGTGATGAAGTCGCATGAGTGAACATCAGAGGTTTGGTCGATGGATGATTCTCGGTGCCTGGCTGATGTTGATATTACTATTGACCCTGTTGTTTTCACAATGGCTTGAAAGGCAGAACAATCCTAACCGGGCACTCAAGGTTACCACCCATGAGGGTGGTGAGGTGGCTGTCGTCCTGGAGAGGAATCGTGCAGGACATTATGTGGCGCCTGGCCGCATTAATGACATTGAGGTGACATTTTTACTCGATACCGGGGCGACATATGTCGCGGTCTCATCAACTTTGGCGGACAAAGCGGGATTGCAGCGGGGCATGCAGGTGCAAAGCAGGACTGCCAATGGTGTAGTCCGTAGTTGGCTGACGCAGATCGATAAACTGCAATTGGGGCCGATCGAGATGCGGGATGTGAAGGCGACTATATTGCCCAGCATGCCGGATGATGAAGTGTTGCTTGGTATGAGTTTTCTCAAACACCTTACCTTGCAGCAGAAGGGTGGAGAGCTGGTGATCTTACCCCATCAGTGAAAGCATTCCATGCTATGGGATGAGAATTCTTGAGGTAAACGAGTCTTAAATAGATAAGTTGTTGCCGCCACCACGGTCTGTAGTGGCAGCGAGATGCATTAACCGATCTTATCTTTCAATGCCTTGAGAGCCGTTACCTTGACGACGGTCTTTGCTGGTTTAGCGGGAATCTTGATAGCTTCACCAGTAGCGGGATTACGACCCATGCGTGCCTTGGTTCGAGGTTTCATCACGCGCCGTACCTTGATGCCGGTATCAGGAATGGTAATCTCACCAGAACCCCTGCGCTGCATATGGCGAGTGATCAGCGAATCCAACGAGCCGAATACTGCGGTAACTTCCTTTTTCGATAAGCCAGTCTCTTCAGCGATTGCGCTGATGATCTGGGTCTTTGTCTGTTTGGTTGCGATTGCCTTTAAACGTGGTGCCGCGACTGCTTTTTTAGCCGCTACCT
The DNA here is from genome assembly GCA_050119385.1 of Candidatus Thiodiazotropha sp. Lineage (GTDB taxonomy): Bacteria > Pseudomonadota > Gammaproteobacteria > Chromatiales > Chromatiaceae > Thiodiazotropha. Next base: position 13,293 of record JASFJX010000002.1, read on the forward strand.
TTTTTTTTGCTGTTTTCTTTGCAGTCTTTTTGGCGGTCTTTCTTAGGGCCATATGAGTTGCTCCTTCTTATAAACATAATTGTGCGTGTTTAAAATAACACAGATTCTAAATAGTTAAATACGAAAATGCAGTTTTTTATAGTGTTTTTTAAGATTTTAGTTTATTTCTCCCTTATCTGAAGATATTTCCGCTGAGGTTGGGTAAAAAAATGAAAGAGTGAGTGGCGGCTTGGATGCCTATTGGATTAGTGTTAACAGGTCCTGGTAGGCTATGATTGAGTCGCTTATCGGTACGATCTGTAATCCAGTCGATTGAGGTCTGTATTGATTTGGGTGTTCATGCATATTCGTTACAGAGGTCGTTTATATGGCTCCAGTGTCTCACGGTGGTATAGGAGTGCCTCATCTGCTCAATCCAAAATGGCTGGATCGACAAGCTAGCGGCAGCATGACTGGATAATTGAACAAAGGGTTAAATAAATGCAAAAAATAGTAATTGGTTGTCTGTTGCTGCTCAGCGTGATGACGATCCAAGCCATGGAGATAGCCGGTATATCGCTACCGGAACAGATAGCCAGGGAAGCAGATGGGGCCAAACTGGTCTTGAACGGTGCAGGCATCAGAAAGAAGCTTTTTTTCAACATCTACCTGGCCTCGCTCTATCTTCAACACTCGACAAGTGATATCGCCGAAGTGATAGATGTGGACAGGCCGGCGCAAGTGCAGATGCGGATCCTCTACTCGAAGATTGAAAAAGAGAAATTTGTCTCTGGTTGGAATGATGGATTCAGTGCTAATCTCAGTCCCGAGCAGCTGCAGGCTGTTCGCGATCGACTCGAGCAGTTCAATGCCATGTTCCAGACTTTGCAGGAGGGGGACCTGATTAGCTTGGATTATCTGCCTGGTAAAGGTACTGTCGTCACAATCAAAGGTGTGGAAAAAGGCGTCGTACCAGGTGGTGACTTCTATCAAGCCTTACTCAAAGTGTGGCTGGGTGAGTCACCGATCAGTAAATCCCTCAAGCGGCAACTACTTGGATCTGATTAGTTGTACTTGTCGATTAGGTGGAAAGGCTGACGCCGCCACGGCGTTCATCGCCAATGCCCATGTGATTCCCTTTTGTATCCAGCATGACGCAATGGGTTCCGCCAAAGAACAAATTCTTGCTTTGCCAATGCTGCTGTTTTGGAAACTCGCTTTTCAAGGCGTCTGCTATCGATTTATCGATTCCCGGTTCCATGCTCAAGAGTTCGTTTTCGTAGTGGATGCGAGGGAATGAAATGGCTTGCTCCAGGGGCATGCCAAAATCGAGCTGATTGATGATCACTTGGAGTATGGCGCTGCGAATCCGGTTGGAACCGCCGGAGCCCAATACGATAGCGCGGCCATCATCGGTCAGGATTAGGGTGGGTGCCATCATTGAGGCAAGGCGGTGGTTGAGCGGCCATTGATGAAAGCCTTTTGGATTCAGGTCCTCTTCGCCAAGCATGTTGTTCATCATTACGCCGGTGCCGGGTATCACATAGCCGCTGCCCTCTCCATTGGAGAGGGTCATGCTGGCAAGGTTTCCATCCTTGTCGGCAACGCTGATCTGGGTGGTCCCCCGGGTTGATAGCCCTCCCTGGTCAAGACATCTTCTGAAATGCTCGCCGATCTCAGGATCGAGTATACGGTCAATATCGGCGTGGTGATCCTTTCGCGCCAGTTGTGTCAGCCGCATGGTTTGCGCCAGTTTTCGGATATGTTCCGCTTTTCCTGCAGCCTGAGAGTCAAACTTATGGGCAGCCAGTAATCCCAGGGAAAAGGCGATTAGAGTACCGCCGAGTGAAGGTAATGGATTGGTGGCTATTTGTGCATTGCGGTATCTGTATTCCAGAGGGGGACGTTGGAGTACCTCATAACCTATCAGGTCTTCCATTTGCAGATGACCGCCCTTAGCTTGGCAGTCACTGACTAATTGTTGACCTACCTCACCCTCATAAAACAGCCTTTCCCCTTCATCTAGAAGAATCTTCAAAAAATCTGAGAAAGCGGGCATGCGATGCCGTTCGCCCTCAGTGATTAGTCGTTTTGGATCCTGGGGAGACGCATTGAGTGCCAGGGCTTCCGGGGTTGCCTGCAGAATTGGTGCAATGATGGTTGTGATCAGGTGCTGAAACGGATTAACGATTACTCCATTGGAAGCCAATTCGATTGCCGGTTGAAACAGTATGTGAAGAGGCAGTCGGCAGTGATGCCGATGAATCGCATAGAGGCCCTTGATGAATCCCGGGGTGGCTATCGAGCCCATGCCGATGTGGAAGGTTTGACTGGCGGTTCCGAAATCAGCCACTATCGGATAGAATCCTAGCTCATTCTCAAGTAGCTTCTGTCTCGGAGTCTGAGCGAAGAAATCGTAGACAATTGGGTCGGTTTGAGCGGGCTTGGCGGTGAGAAATCCCCCTCCGCCGAGAGAGGCGAGCACCGGTTCCGCCACGCAGGCGGTTAGGGCGGCGGTTACGACGGCATCGAAGGCGTTACCGCCCTCGCGCAGTATTTCACATCCCGAATTAACGGTTTCGTAATGTCCTGCGGCGATAATGCCTTTTACCAGTTTCACATTTTTACCTGATTGATTTTACATATTTTGACATTGATCGTTGCATTATTACCTTGACCTCGCTATGGTTTTATGTTCTTTCTTAGTGCGAACCTATTCGAGGTCCATATTATAAGGCTAACTTACCCATTCAGTTTTGAGAAAATGTGCCGTTACATAGAGGAGCGATGTGACCCCTACATTAAGGATAGAAATTCCTGAGCATTAAATAATGGCCGTGCCCAACAGTAACAATGACGACGTCTTACTTAAGAACCTGGTACCTCTGAATACCCTTTCAGAAGAACAGCTTGGGCATCTTCTCAGCCAGATTGTGATAGAGAAGGTAAGAAAAGGTCAGTATCTCTTTCGCGAAGGGGATACCGACCACCAGAATATCTATCTACTCTCAGGCACGGTGGCACTGCTTTCAGGACAGAAAGAGATGGACCTGATCAGTAGTGGGACCCCTACAGCACGCTTTGCCCTGGCGCACCAGTTGCCAAGAAAACACTCGGCAAAAGCGAGAACCAGTGTCAGTTTTGTGCGAATCGATAGTCGATTACTCAGCGACATGTTGGCGCGTAGTCAGAATGCCAGCTATGAGGTTCAGGATATTGAGCAGCCGAACGGCGACGATTGGATGACGTTGTTGCTGCAGTCGCCTGTTTTTCAGCAAATACCCCCGGCGAACCTCCAGCGTGTCATGATGCAGATGGAGGAGGTCGAGGTCAAAAAGGGGGATGTGATCATCCAACAGGGTGATGAGGGGGACTATTTTTATCTCATCAGCAAGGGTGAATGCAGCGTCATGCGCTCTCCTGAAGCCGGGCATGCCCCTGTTGAGCTGGCTAAGTTGTGTGTCGGTCGAGGCTTTGGTGAGGAGGCCTTGATCTCTGACAAACCCCGCAGTAGCTCGGTTGCCATGTTGACTGATGGTGTGTTGGTGAGGCTGAGCAAAAAGGATTTCATTGAACTGGTCAAACAGCCTCTCTCCCGACCTGTCGATTTTGAGAAGGCTTCTGAGATGGTCGAGAATGATGCACTTTGGCTGGATGTGCGCACCCCGGAGGAGTATGAAGCGGGGCATCTACCCGGTGCCATTAATCTGCCGTTTTTCTCCCTGCGTTTTCAGGCCTCAAGTCTTAGCCTCGATCGGGCCTATATCGTCTACGGTGAGGAGATTGGCCAATCCGCCACGGCCGCCTACCTTTTGACTGAGCGTGGTGCAGAGGTTTTGGTCGTCGAAAGCGCTTGGGAGCAGATCGCTGAGTTGGCAGGATTGAAACGGCAAGAGGATGTGGGAGCAACGAATAACGTCATCGATTTCAATCGTGAATCTGATGAAGATGCCAGTGCGCCCGAGGCAGCCGGTGTGTCACAAGCGGTGGCCGATCGCCTGCAAAAGGAGTTGGCCGAGGCCCGTCGCCAATTTGATCAGGAGTTGGAGCAGAGGCAGACTGAAATCAAACTCCTGCGCCAAGCCCTGGCTGTGGCCAAGAATCGTATGCAAACCGGCGAGCAGGGAGCGCAAAATGCTCAGGCCTTGCAGCAGGAGGTTGAAACCTTGCGAGAGGCCTTGGCGGAAGCAAAATCCAGTCTCACAGAAGAAGAGGGCTTAGAGAGTGAACGGCAGGCCCTGCAGGACCGTATTGCAGAATTAGAACAGACCCTAGAGATAGCCCGAGAGGATCTTGGTGCTGCCGAACGGAGCCATCAAGAGGCGTCGCAACGCAGTGACAAGCTGCACCAGCAACTTGGGAAACTGCAAACCAAACGTGAAGAGAGTGAGGGGCGACTTAAAGAACAGATCACCGAGCTCCAGTTTCAGCTGGATAATGCCAATGAAAGCCAGCAGGAGAAACAGCAGCAGCTAGGGCAGCTCAATACAGAGATTGAAGCGCTTCGTAGTGAGATCTCCCAACTCCGACAGGATGCGGATACCCATCGCAGCCAATCGGCGGAGGAACGCGAGGCCATCCTCAAGGAACGGGATGCGCTGCAACAACGTTTTGAGGAGATTGAGCAGCAACGCCAGCAGCAGGCAGACGAGTTACAGGGGGTAACGCAAGAGCGTGACCGGCTCAGCGAGTCCCTGCAGCAGGCACAGCAGAATATGACCGCCGAGGCGGCCGAGCTTGAGCAGAAGCTGGAATCGACCCGGCACGAACTCGCTGAGGTTCGTTCAGAGCTGGAGCAACAACAAGCTGAACGTCGGCAGCAGACAGACGAGCTACAGGGGATCACGCAAGAGCGCGACCGGCTCAACGAGTCCCTGCAGCAGGCGCAGCAGAATATAACTGCCCAGGCGGCGGAGCATGAGCAGCAGCTGGAATCCACTCGGCACGAACTTGCTGAGGTTCGTTCAGAGCTGGAGCAGCAACAAGCTGAACGCCGGCAGCAGACAGACGAGCTACAGGGGATCACGCAAGAGCGTGACCGGCTCAACGAGTCCCTGCAGCAGGCGCGACAGAATATGACTGCCCAGGAGGCAGAGCTGGAGCAGAAGCTGGAATCCACCCGGCATGAACTCGCAGAGGTCCGGTCTGAGCTGGAGCAAAAACAAAGTGAACATCAGCAGACTGTTTCTGATCTACAGAATCAGTTGCATGAAATCAGCCAGCAGTTAGAGCAAGCAAGCCAACAGGCGGATGACCGGATTAATGGTTTGCTGCAGACTCAGCAGGAATTGAATCATCAACTTGAAGCCTCTGACACTGCTCGAACTGCTTTGCAGGGCGAATATGAAGAACTGCAGGAGCGTTTCCAGCAGGGGCATGAACAAGTCCATACTCTGCAGCAAGAGTTGTTAGCACAGGATGATCGTCGTGCCGCTTTGGAAAAGGAACTCGAAGCGTTGCGCCAGGCTAGTAATGATGCAGATGTGCAACATGCCAATGCCATGGATTCTCTGCGTAGTGACCTTGAAGAGACAAGGGGTACCCTGGATCAGCTCAGGCAGGAGAAACAACAGAGCGACGAACTGTTGAGCAATCGCCAACAAGAGCTGGATAAATCGGCATCAAGCGTGCAGGAGCTGGAGCAATCGTTGCAAGAACAGGCTGCTCACTATTCGAATGAGTTAAACGAACTGCAACAGAAACTTGAAACAACTCAGCAGGCGCAGCAACAGGCCGAGGAGAGGGAACAAAAGCTGATTCTGGAGTTGAAGACACTAAAGGCAGAGGGTGATGAGTTAACATCTCGATCTCACGACGCACTCTCGTCACTGACGCAACAATTGCAGCAGATGGAGGCGGAAGCCAGGCAGCAAAAAGAAAAACGTGTTGAGTTTGAGGCGTTGCTGGAACAGGAGCATCAGACAGCCCAATTCCTCAAGCGCTCCCTGGAGACCGCTGAGCAGGCGGTTGAGCAGACCAGCAATGAAATGGATGAGCAAAAACAGCTGCAGCAATCCCTTGAGCAGCAGCTAAAAACGCTGGAAGCGTCGTTACAGGGCAGTGAGCAGGCAAAGAGCGAACTGCAACAACAGCAGGATAAACAGCAACTTGAGTGGCAGGAACGCCTGCAAAGTGCTGAACAACTGATTAACGAGAAGAATCAACAAGTAGAGCAGTTGGAACAGGCGCTGGAGGAGAGCAAGAACTCCTTGCAGGCAGTGGGTCAGACCCGATCCGAGTTGGAAGCCAACCAACAACAACTGGCCAATGAGAAAAGCGGCTTGGAAAAGCAGCTTGAAGAGACTCAGGCGGAACTGCAGCAATATCGAGGCAGTATTGAAGCAACCCTGGCTGATGAGAGGCAGAGAGTTGAAGAGCTGCAGCAACAACTACAGAATTTAAATAAGCAGAGTGAACAGCAGCTACAGCAGGAACGGCAGCTCTCCGAGACAGCTGAGCAGCAAAAGCAGGAGCTTGAGACCGCGAAACAACAGTTACAGGAGCGGCAGCAGGAGATCGAGCGGTTCAAACAAGAGGCTCAGGAGGAAACTAATACCCGTCAGCAACGGGAGCAGGAGCTGAATGAGACCATCGGACAGCTTCGTAAAGAAAGGGATGAGTTGAACACCGCTCTGGCAGCCTCCGTCGAAGGGGCGCAGGAGATGGTAGACAAGCGTGAGCTGAAGGAGAGTAACGAAGCGCTGCACAGAGCTGAGAAGAAGATCAAGGCACTCGAACGTGAGGTCGAGGGGTTGCGTGAGGTTCAGTTGGAAATGGAGAGTCAGCTGAGTGACGATGTGGAAAACGAGGTGCATGAGCTTCGGGTAGAGTTGGAGACAGAGAGGAAAAAGCGCGAAAAATCGGAGAAGATGGCGCAGCAGGCAGATGTTCTGCGGCGTGAACGCGCGGTTCAGGAGACGGCGATTGAAATGCTAGGCGAGGACCTGGAAAATCTCACAAAGGAACGGGATAACCTCTCCAATCAACTGACTGAAATGCGTAACCAATTCACCGATATAGTGAATGAGAATGACCATCTACACTCCGAAATGAGTGGTATGCGCGAACAAGTATCCGATTCCAGCCTGGCCGATGAACTGTTTGTGCAGATGGAAGATCTACGGATTAAGAGCGAACGTTATGAGCGTGAGCGCGATGTTGCCAAGGCTGAAGCAAGCAAGATGCGGCGTGAAGTGGGTGAATTGCGCAGTGTTATAGAGACCTACGTAGAGCAGATACAGGATGTTCAATCATTCGGTGTAGATGAACAGGTAAATGCCCTGCGTTCAGAATTGGATATGGTACGCCGCCAGGCAGCAGCGGATCTGGAACATATGCGTAGCGAACTACATGCTGCCAAGTCCCGCCTGAGCGCTGCCCAGAATCGGGATGTTGATGAAGTGGCGGCGCTGCAGGCCAGCCGTCAGGAGAAGGTCTCCTTGAAGCAATCCCTGAATGAGAAAGATCATCTGTTGAAGATGTCGCAAAACCAGTGTCGCTCATTGGAAGATGCTATCGAAGACAGGGATAAAGAGGTGGATCAGCTGAAGCGCAAGTTGGAACTGCTACTGAGAAAAGCCGGTGGTTTGGATCAAACCTCAGAGCAGTTTGAAAACAGCCGCCAGGATCATTCTCTGCGAGTCAAAGAAGCCCCCCAGCGATCGCCTACCGATAACGGCAGTGAGGAATCAGACCCGAAACGCGCCTCTTTTGGCCGTTTTTTCCGTAGAAAATAATATGCGGATACTTGCGGTCGGGGGCGCAACCCTTGACATCATAAACAGTGTTTCTGACTATCCGAAAGAGGACGATGAGCTACGCGCAACCGCGCAACATCAGCGCCGTGGCGGGAACGCATCCAATACCCTGGTCGTACTGAGTCAACTGGGCCACCATTGCAGTTGGGCGGGGACACTGGGGGATGATGAGGCTAGTCGGTATATCATGCGCGACCTGCATCACAATGGTGTTGATGCGACATGGGCAAGGCTCCAACTTGAAGGAATTACACCAACCTCCTATATCATCACCAGTCAGGCGACAGGTTCACGCACCATTGTGCATTACCGAGATCTTCCCGAGTATCAGTTGGATGCCTTTGAGAAGATCGATCTCAACCATTATGACTGGATCCATTTTGAAGGGAGAGAGGTGTCGGCTTATGAGCCGATGTTGAGACATGCCAGGCACTCGCTACACTCAGCAACCATCTCCCTGGAAATTGAAAAACCGAGGAGTGGTATCGAGTCTCTGGTGCCTCTGGTTGATGTCGTGTTCCTCGCTAAGGCCTATGCAGCGTCGCGGGGTTACAAGTGCGCACAGGATCTGTTCGATTCAATCCGGCCCTACTCAGATTGCGCTATATTGTTCGCCACCTGGGGAGAGGATGGCGCTTGGTTGCAGACAGTTGATGAAGAGGTCCGGCACGAGTCCGCCTATCGCCCCCCACAAGTCATCGATACCCTGGGTGCGGGCGACGTCTTCAACGCCGGGGTAATAGACGGATTGCTGGCAGGTTCTGAGCCTGCTGTCGCATTGCGTAATGGAGTTCGCCTGGCTGGTGAAAAGTGTGGGCGTTGGGGCATTGTCTGAACGCTATCCGGTTTGTGATATCTCAGCCCTGGGGGATCCGGGTAGTCGCGGATTTGCCGTTGAGACTAAGAATGGGACAGTGGCTCTGTTCGTTGTCCGTCGCGGCGAACTCCTGGCGGCCTATAAAAACAGTTGCCCACATACCGGCATCAATCTTGAGTGGCAAGCGGATCAATTTTTGGATCTCAGTAATAGTTATATCCAGTGTGCCACTCATGGTGCGCTATTCAGGCTGGAAGACGGTTACTGTTTACGCGGCCCCTGCGCGGGTGATCATTTGCAAGCCGTTAAGGTGCAATTAGAGCGAGAGCAGGTTGTCGTCATGCTGGATGAATAAAACCGGGCCGTGAAGACCCGGTTTTTTTAGGAGGTACAGAGAGAGAGTCTCTTATCCCATCAGCTCATATCGTCAAGGAAGGCGTTTAGGTCCGCCAGGACCAACTCGGGCGGTATCTCTCTCTCTGTACGCTGTTCAGGTGTCACC
>JASFJX010000003.1:0-20824 GCA_050119385.1 Candidatus Thiodiazotropha sp.
CGGGTACCGCATCAGACGGTACCCTGGGTTGCCGTGCCATAAAGGAGGCGGGTGGCATCACCTTCGCCCAGGACAGGGAGAGTGCGGAATATGACGGCATGCCCGGGAGCGCCATGGCGGCCGGTTGCGTCGACTTCGTGCTCCCACCCGAAGAGATTGCCAGGGAGTTGATTCGTATCATGCAGCATCCGGCAATGTGCGCCGGGCAGATCAAGGATGACGCAAACGAGATTCTCGCGGCAACCCCGGAACAGATGAATATAATATTCATATTGCTGCGATCACGCACCGGTAATGATTTTTCATATTATAAGGCCACGACCCTAAAGCGGCGAATCAGCCGTCGGATGGTGGTAAACAGGATCGATCGGGTATCAGACTATATCCGATTGATGCAGAAAGTGCCTCAAGAGATCGATGCCCTGTTTCAGGATATTCTCATAAATGTGACCGCCTTTTTTCGTGATCCCGAGATATTCGACACAATAACTGAGCTCGTTTTTCCCAAGCTACTGGAAAAGCGTCCGCCCGATGTGCCAATCCGGATTTGGGTGCCGGGTTGTTCAACGGGGCAGGAGGCCTATTCGTTCGCCATAGTACTCCACGAATATCTGGGTGATAGGGCAAATATACACAACATCCAGGTTTTTGGCAGCGACATCGATGAAAATGCCGTCGAGAAGGCCCGCAGCGGTTTCTATCCTGAGAGCATAGGGGATGAGATATCCCAAGTGCGTCTTAAACGCTACTTTCATAAGGTGGCAGGCGGTTATCAGGTCAACAAACTGTTGCGGGATATGTGTGTGTTTGCCGTGCAGAACGTGGCCAAGGATCCACCATTCTCGCGTATCGATTTCTTGAGCTGTCGAAATCTGCTCATCTATCTTGGTGCGACCTTGCAGAAGAAGGTGTTGCAGGTTTTTCACTACGCCCTGCAGCCGGGTGGATTTCTCTTGCTCGGCACTTCAGAAAGCATTGGCAACAAGTCCGATCTGTTTGCCATCAAAGATAAAAAAGTCAAGCTTTATCAGAAAAAATCGGTCGCCAGCCATCTCACTGAGGATATTGTTTTCCGCCCCAATCTCGGCATTTTACACACCGAGACACATCAGGGTGAGCAAGAAAAGATCCAGGTCTACGATCTGGAGAAAGAGGCTGACCGAATGCTGTTGGAATCCTATGTCCCTCCAGGCATTATCGTCAATCCCGATCAAGTTGTTGTGCGCTTTCTTGGCCGTACCTGGCCCTATATAGAGCCCCCAGATGGGGTGGCCTCATTGAATCTGTACAAAATCGCACATCCTGATTTGGCGATAGAGTTACGCGCGGCTATTCACAGTGTGGCTAAAGAGGGTGGAAAAGTCCGCAAGGAGAACGTTCGTTTTAAGGTCGGTGAAGAAGAACGGCGTGTCGATATTCAGGTGATGTCACTGGGTGGGGTGATGCGCGGTGAGGATAATCTTCTGGTCATGTTCGAGCCTCAACCGACACCGCAGATAAGAGAAGATTCCACCGCTGATGTGGCACAAGGAGAAAACGGTGCAGTGGATACACTGGTTGCAAAAAAAGAGGAACTCGAGCGTGAAGTGGTCACGATACGCGAGTACATGCAGTCCATTGTCGAGGAGCAGGAGGGCACCAACGAGGAGTTGCGCTCGGCCAATGAGGAGATCCAATCCACCAATGAGGAACTGCAGAGTACGAATGAAGAGCTGGAGACCGCTAAGGAAGAGTTGCAGTCAGCCAATGAGGAGTTAGCGACGGTTAACGAGGAACTGGAGAGCCGGAATGATGAGTTGGCTCGCATCAATGACGACCTCAGTAACCTGTTGTCCAGTGTCCATCTACCTATTCTGATGTTGGATGCAGATCTGCGAATCAGACAATTCACCAAACCTGCGCAAAAGCTGCTCAACCTGATCGATGCCGACATCGGCCGACCAATCGGCAACATTAAACCCAATATTGAATTAGATAATTTGGAATTGGACGTCATGAATGTCATCGAAAGCATGGTGATGAAGTCAATGGAGTTGAACGATTACCAGGGCCACAGTTACTCAGTACGTATTCGTCCCTACCGGACCCTGGACAATCGAATTGATGGTGCAGTGATCGCGTTTATCGATATCGATCCCATAAAGGATACGCAACGCACTAAAGAGGCACTGGTCAAAGAGCAAAGACTTTCTAAAGTGGTTCGCAATTCCATCGATGCAATTACGGTGCAGGACCTGGAGGGCAATATTCAGGCCTGGAATCCGGCGGCAGAGAGGATTTATGGCTATACAGCCTCAGAGGCACTCAGACTCAATATCGAGGAGATAGTCCCGGAGGAGTACCGTCAGCAACTCCACCAGATACAATCGGCAATTCGTGCGGGAAAAGTCATCGAGCCGTTAGAGATTGAGCGTGTGACAAAAGGGGGAAAGAGAGTAAAGATTTGGTTGGTTACCAGTACCCTGTTGAATGAACATGGTACCCCGGTTGCCCTGGCAACAACAGAGCGATTGATAGAGAACTGAAGAGAGAGGCAAGTTCCATGAGCCGCTATAGCAATCTAAGCCGTGCTAAGCTTGAAAGGATGCTGGGCGAATCAGAGGATTTGTTGAAGACAAGCAGTCAAACCGACCCTCAACACCTGCTACAGGATCTGCAACTCCATAAAATTGAGCTTGAGATACAAAACCGGGATCTAATCGAATCCCAGCAGGAGCTGGAAAGCGTACGTGATCAATATGCCGAACTCTATGATTTTGCACCAGTAGGTTATCTGACCCTCGACCGCGATGGTGTCATAAAAAACCTCAACCTGACTGTAGCGGCCATGTTCGGGATGGAGCGTTCTCATTTAGTCGATAAACCGCTTGGAATCCTGATGGCACCCGGAATGAGTCGTGTGCTGTTTGATCATCTGCGCCAGGCATTTTCTTCAGAGCAGAGGGTCTCCTGCGACTTCACTTTAAAAACGGATAAGGAGAAGTCACCCCGTTATGTCAGATCCGACAGCAGGGTACACATTGGGGCAGACGATGAAAAGTACTGTCTGATGATACTGACGGATATCTCAGAACGGCGCAGGGCTGAACTGGCGGTGCTGGATGAGCGCACTTTTCTTCAACATGTAATTGATGGAGTAGATGAACCCATCAGGGTCATCAGTCTGGATTATCAAGTGCTGAGGATGAACAATGCAGCCAGGCATAGCGCACAGGCGCAGGACCTGGATCAAAAAAATATCTACTGTTATCAGCTTGCTCATCAGAGAAAGCTGCCCTGTGCGGGTGACGATCATCCCTGTCCGCTGCAGAGGGTGTTGCAAACTCGAATGCCTTGCAAAGTTATCCATACTATTACCACTGAAACAGGTTCAAAAAGAAAATATGAGCTCTCTGTGAGTCCATTGTTCAACGAGCATGGGGAAATTATCAGCATAATCGAGATTTGGCATGACGTTACCGAGCATCTTGATCTGCTTGATGAACTCAAGGAGCGGGAGCTGAGTTACGCCCACCTGGCGCACCACGATACACTCACAGGTCTTCCCAATCGTATGCTGTTCGCCGATCGTCTTGGCCAGGCCATCCATGTCTCCCACCGGAATCAGACCAAGTTTGCGGTATTGTTCATCGACCTTGACATGTTCAAGGAGGTCAACGATAGTTTTGACCATGCCTGTGGTGATGAGGTGCTGAAGGCGGTAGCGAATCGGTTTCAGGCGATGTTCCGGGAAGATGACACCATTGCACGTATGGGAGGAGACGAGTTTACCGTTATCCTTACCCGCATCAAGCATGAGTCAAATGCTGCCATAGTCGCGAGAAAGATCCTGGATACTTTCAAACAGCCTTTTATTGTTCAAAATCATCGAATATTTCTGGGTGCAAGCATTGGTGTCAGTATCTATCCTGATCACGGTGGTACGGTGGATGAGCTGGTTCGCAATGCAGATACGGCAATGTACAGGGCAAAAGAAGAGGGACGCAATACCTTCCAATACTATTCGCAAGAGTTGACAGTCAAAGCATACGAACGTGTGTTTATCGCATCCAGCCTGCATAAGGCAGTGGAGGATAATGAGCTGATCCTCCACTATCAGCCGCAAATCGATTTGTTTTCCGGTGCAGTCTGTGGTGTCGAGGCCCTGGTTCGATGGCAGCATTCCGATCTGGGATTAGTGTTACCCAGCAAGTTCATTCCCTTGGCTGAGGAGTCCGGGGTTATTGTGAAGATGGGTAGTTGGATATTGAGAGAGGCCTGTCAACAGATGAAATCGTGGCAGGACGCCGACGATTTGGAGCCAGGCACAACCATTAGTATCAACTTGTCAGGTAAACAGTTCGATAATAGTCACTTGGTTGAGGAAATTGAACGGATCCTCCATGAAACCAAACTCTCTCCATTATGTTTAGAATTGGAGATCACTGAAACAACTATGATGCGATCCACTGAGAACTCCAGTCGTACGCTCTCCAAGCTGCGTCAGCTCGGTGTCAAGGTTGCGGTTGACGATTTTGGTACCGGTTACTCTTCGCTGAATTATCTCAAGCGCTTACCGATTACCCGCCTCAAGATAGACAAGACGTTTGTTTCCGATATTCCAACCGATATAAATGATGTCGCAATCTCTAAAGCAATCATCAGCATGGCAAAAAACTTGTCCCTCGACGTATTGGCAGAAGGAATAGAGACCGAAGAACAGCATAAGTTTCTGATTCAAGAAGGTTGTCACACCGGCCAGGGTTTCCGCTTTGCACATCCCATGACCATGTCCGGCTTTGAGTCCTTTATGCTTGACAGAAAGCATCAATAGCCAGTCAAATACGAAGATACCTAGTGGTTCGGGATGATTCTTGAATATCCGATCATGGCATAAGTTCCTTCGGACGACCTGTATTACCTTGTGTAGTACATGGCCTCTTCAGTAAAATCGGTTACATCGGACGAAGTCTGTCCATAGAATATCTCGACTTTCAGCCGCCTTTGATCCACAAGCTGCACCAGAACCACAGCATCGATGAAAGTGTAATTGTCCATCGTAAGGCCCTGGGTGAAACTCAGACGATCCCAGGGTATATCTTCATCGTAGTATTCATAGGTGACCAGGTCATACTTGACCAGGCCGCTGGAGACGGTGATGTCAGCGGGATCCGGGGTATTACCGAGAACGCCGAATTGCCTCTGTTCCCCTGCATAATCCCCAAAGGATGCGATAATATGAGTGGGGACTATATAGTCGTAGGAAAATGATAGATGCCCCAACCAGTAGTTACTGGGATCCAGGCCGGCATAACCGTTGGTATTTTCCAGGAACCAGTTACCGACCAGGTGGCCGTCGATGTCGTGATCGATTTTTCCGCCAACCGGCTCAACAGTGCGCAAGGACTTTGCTAACAGAGTCTGGCGAATAGTGTCATTGAAATAGTCAAACGGATCCGGTGTATGAACCTTCCAAGGTTCTGCCGTGTAGCTATCGGGATTGATAAAACCTGAAAGGGTTATATCGTAGTCAACCAGATTGTAATCCACCGAACCGGAATAGCTGCCCAGTATCTCACCTGCGGATACGCTGATGTCTATATTGACGTATTGACCATTCACCGGCGCATGAGCCGCCAATTTTTCAGATAGATTGTCGACATGGATGTAGATCGATTGGATGGTATCACTATGATCGACCACTAATCGATAGTCGTCATTGTTGAAATTTCCCATGTGCTGGATACTACTTACAGTGCCGTCAGCAGGGCTATAGACATCTATCTCCAATGTTTCTAGACCGCCAAAATCAGGCGAGACGTAATACTGGTGATCGATGGGGGTAACGTGATTACCGATCATACCGCCCAGGGGTAGAATGAACGCGATTTTTGAGAGATCGACCGGGGGATAGTCGAAGACAGAGGGTTGTGACGCATCAGTGGTTGGTGTCTCATCTCCGGCGTCACTGCCGTCACCACTACTGTCACTACTACTGCCACCACCACCGCAGGCGGTAAGCAGCAACAGGCATAACCAACTAATCGTCAAACAATAACCTTTTAGGGAGGTTGCCGGGCGTACAAATGTATTCATCGAACACCAACCATATTGATGTAATTGTATTATCCAGCACGTTTCACCCAGTCGCTTAGAAAAGAAACTAACTTGCCGTATTTGCTCAATCATCCATCCTTCGGCTCGTAAACGGCATATCCGACCTACAGGGATATAGGGAGTGTCAAAATCCTGCCAGGCGCAGGATTGGCCATCTGCCACTCCTCAATAGCGGACTATTGATTCAATCGCAAATCCGCATCTGAACAACGATCCCGGCGCGATCATCGTGTTTCCAGATGAAACATACGGGTTAACCGCAAGTATAGACACTCATGGAGTAGTCTGGGCTGATTGTAAGCTGCTTATAAACGATGTTTATCGTGTATCGTCAGGCGGCATGCCAATAAAGCTAGCTGGATAACAATACCTTGATATCAGTACAAAAAATCTATCGTGAATCCCTATCTGAACGATAATCCAGGCTCGATCATCTCACATCCCGGATATCACAGTCGGGTCAATAGTGTCGATATATAACAAAACAATAACGTTTGAAGTAATTGGGTAGTAAACAGGGTCACAAGGCAGTAGTGTTTCAAGAACACTAAAATTTGAATACCACTGGAGAATGATTGTGAAATACACAGTAATGGGTTTATTGACGGCGGGTCTGTTATGCGCGGTCACGAATGTGATGGCCGCTAAGGCTGTTTTGGCTGGCGGCTGTTTCTGGTGTATGGAGTCCGATTTTGAAAAGTTGCAAGGTGTCACTGATGTGATCTCAGGGTTTACCGGAGGCACTTTGAAAAACCCTACATATAATGGTGATCATACCGGCCACTATGAAGCGGTTGAAATCACTTACGATCCCGATAAGGTCAGCTATAAACAGCTCTTGGATTACTATTGGGTGAATATTGACCCCTTTGATGACAAGGGACAGTTCTGTGATAAAGGGCATAGCTATTTAAGCGCCATCTTTGTGTCAAATGATAATGAAAGAGCAATGGCCGAACAGTCGAAAATGGAAGTTGAACGGCAATTCCCTGATAAAGTGATTGCAACAAAGATATTGAATACGACTAGGTTTTATCCCATTAAAGGAGAGGAAAGCTATCACCAGGATTACTACAAAAACAATCCTATAAGATACAAGTACTATCGCTGGAGCTGTGGTCGGGATAAACGCTTGCGGGATATCTGGGGCGACAAGGCAATGCATTGATTTATTGATCAGCGTTTGGGTGAAAACGGCTTGCAAGTAATTAGAGAAACTCATCACAGATTGATGTGTGACTACTTGGCGCAGGGGTTACTATTTATATTTAATGAATGGCATTCCTGAATCTGTCCGGCTACAATGCGTCCCCATTATTTGCAACCAATAAATTCAAAGGAGTCTTTACAGTAATGGATATGCGTAAATATGTAGTTTCTGCCACAATGTTGCTGGCAACACTATCCAGTGGGATTTCTTCATCACTCTATGCCATAGATTACACTTACATAGAGGGGCGGTTTATTATTGATGCAGAGCTCGATGGTGATTATATCGATGATGATGGCGATGGTGTTCGTTTCGCCGGTTCGTTTCTGGTTACCCCCGATCTCTACTTGTTTGGAAAATATGACGATGTAGAACTCGATGATACAGATATAGATTTTTCGCTACTGAGGGTCGGTGCCGGTTATATACATCCACTGGATGCCACCTGGGATGCCAATGTGTCATTCGCCTATGCAAGTTATGAAGCAGATGGAGCAGGGGGGGATGAGGATGATAGCGGATTTGAGCTTAGTGGTGGTGTTCGCGGCATGTTTAAGCCAGAGATAGAGGTGCGTGCTATGTTGAACTATCTGGATATAGATGACAGCGATACCTACTTCACCCTTGGCGGCGACTACTACTTTATGCCAAATGTCTCAGCCGGTATCGAGCTCGATATGGCTGGAGACTATGAAACTTTCTCAATTGGTGCTAAATATTACTTCTAATTTCCTCATTAGTACCTGATAAATAGTTTGACAGATCGATCCTATTTGCAATTGCTCGGGTCAGGCGTATACCCCATCATGGATGAGTGGGGTATCCCATGGATCAGCTTATGTGCTCCTGCTTATGGTAATCGATCATTTTGCCAATTTTACGTGAAATGTACTGGGTATACTCTTCCACATTGTCGTAGTCGTGATAGATGGCAAGGAATGCGAGTTCCTGCATCAGTTCCCGCAGCTTGGTGATTTCACTCAGCTTACGACCACAGGTCAAGCAAAGTACGCCGTCATCCCGGCATGCGTTCTTGCCCTGACAAGGGGTGAAAATCGCCATTTTTTATTCTCCTCAAAATCATTAATCTCATTTTTTAACACCCTCTATCCTCTGTGGCAAGAGCTTTATCACTGATAATCTCTGGTTGTGGATTATTGCCGGCAGCAATAAGATCATCGATATCTGCTTCGATAATTTCGATGTTCATCTTTTTGCAAAATCGGCGTTCTTTATCATTTGGCTCAGGGAGTAAAGCCCAACCAGCAGGGTCACCAGCACTATATATGATATCAGAAAGTACCATGCGTTCTGTGTCTCTGTTCATACGCAGGCCAAGGAATAGATAGTGTCGATCTTTTCGATGTTTTTTTAGGAATTGGGGGATAGCAAAGCCACCCATAAGTTCTGTGATATAGTCGACATAATCGGCATCTGAGGCGATGTAGGTAGCATCGGGAAGCGGGCTCCCCATCGGTTTGAATAGGATGGGTAGTGAAGGATCAACAGAATCCTGCTCAATTTCGGTATTTGAATATTTCTCTCCATCGTAGTGATGGATACGGAAGCGATAGTCAGTACCGGCGATCCGTGAAATACCGCGGATCAGGGTATGCGGTGTATCGCTGTAGCTCTGCTGCAGCTGGGTGTCTCGATTGATATCGATGACATATGGCGGTTTTAATTGTTCCAGCCATGCATGCAATGGTGATTGGGTCCAGGATTGTATGCCATAGGTGGAATCGAGAAAACGGTTGACTGCGCTGCGTCCACGCTTCAACTCCACATCCATTGCAGCCCTGGCGAATTCATACATCAGCCTGGGTGCCATGGGCTTACCGTTATTCATGGCTAGAATGAGACTGTCGCTATCGGCGGGAATAGGTTCACCTGTCTCACTATGTGACGATCCTTTGAGTGCGCCTGCACCGAGATAGGGTACAATATCGCCCGATTCAATACCTGTTATCAGCGACTGAAAGTTGAACTCCACCATTGATTGCCTCCTATAACAATAGATTGATATTTATGGCCTGGTTAGTCAACTCATATAGCAAAACGCAGGCCAAATAAATAAAACCAAGCGAAACAGGTTGTTATAGAGGTCTTCTGGTTCTTATATGGATGAATGTAAGCTTTGCTACAAGCTTTCGAACAAAATAGAGACTTTATACGTTACACCACACTAGATAGTGCCCGTCCAGAAATGAGGGGTTCTTTTCTACCCTTCGGCGCCAGACGGTTGTCTTTCTCCGACGCCCCAACAGCATACCCCAAGGGCACTTCCTTTGGGGCGCATCCCTGTGCTGACGGGGCTTACGCGGCATCCCTGCCGCTTCTGCGAATGATAACCATCAGGCGCCTACCAACATCCATGTAGTTTCTGGATGGGCACTAGATATCTCTCGGCCTTTGTATAGTCACAAAAGCCGTGTCTGATACAGTGCGTGGTAGGTTTAGCGGTCGAACTAAGCGGGGTAGCAGGGGAAATAGATATTTTTTGGCATGAATAGTGTTTATGGTTATGGATAGAGTTAATTATTGTCAGCCAACGAGAGAACAGACAGAGTATCGAGTTATGCAGGAATCAGATTTTCGAGAAGTCGCAGATGAGTTCATCCATCTGGCAAATGAGTTGAGTGAAGAGTGGGCGACCCCCTTTCTTAGTGCTGCGTTTATGTATGCGGCGGCGTGGTATAATGCCCACTTCTTTTTTGAGTCGGATGGGGCGACTGAAAATCAGGCAAAGGCGGTTGACTACTATTGTGACCAATATCGTAAGATGTTGATGGAGTGTATGCATGATTTTACTAAGGCTTGATAAGATACCCTATATTTTCTTGTGGCCGTATTGGGATATAGCAAATGAAACTTCAGTCAGCCATTGAAAAGCCGCATCCGGCTGCCGTTTGGGCTGAAAAAGCACCATTCGACTCCCTTCAAATCGATTGTGTCACCGCAGCCATGTTGAAGATCCTGGACAATAAATGCAAAATGCTCCCGGAAGAGCAGATTGCATTGATGGCTATCTACAGCGTTGTCAAGGAGAGAAAGGGCCAGCTGTTTGATAGCTCCATCCATCAAGAGATCGATGATGCGTTGCAGATAGGGGGTAGTGTCTGCAACGAACGCATACATGAGTTACGCCTGTTCGCTGAGGCGACTATACCGAAACCGGTAATGAGACACTTTAAAAGTTATTTGCGCGACTCATTGTTTCGTGTGTGAGCAGAGGCTCCATTCAAAGGATATCCACCCTGACTTGATAGACACCTCCTATCACCATGAATTCATTTTCGCCTTTCAGTCTGCCGGGCAGCAGTCCGGGGAAGTAGAGCAGCTTCACCAGGGGTACCTCCGCTTCCAGGATATAATCCCCAAACTCATCGGCCCGTTCCCTTTCATCGGTAAATGAGTTGAGATTATTCAGCAGCAGAATATAGTCATGCTTGCTCGACTGTTGCAGTATCTCGTGCTCTTTGATCTGGTTGATGCCTCGATAGAGTTTCAGATGTGTCTGTGATGAACAGTATTGTCTGATCTCGTACTGACAGAAGGTATAGAGAAGATCGAGCTGAGCCTCTAAGCCGTTGGTGTTATATAGCCCTTTGGCGCGATCGCTCAGGTAGGCCTGATAGTGTGGGGTGGAAAAATCCCCCAAGGGTCCACGATGATTTCTCGGCAGTAGTCCGAAACGGGACTCTACCCAGCTTTTCAGGACAGCTGCCTCCTTGCCGTCCGGGTCGAACATCCAGCCACGTAGCATACGTAAGTAGTCAGCCTTGTCCCTTTTGTAACGGTTTTGCCGCGCATCGAAACCGGCTTCATCCAGGTGGTCGAGCAGAAAGCCTGATCTCATGTAGTCCGTGAAGTGAATTGCCCGTTCCTCTCTGTCTGAGAGCGTCTGCATACGTGTAAAGAGTTCATCGTGAAGTTCTTGCACGCCATCGATGGCGAGTTCCACGGGATGTCGTTGGAAAGTAAGGCTGCCGAGGATCACCGCAGGTAGGTTGCAACGGTTGATAGGCAGACGAGCATAGCTGGGTAGGGAGCTCGCTTGTAGCTCCGATTGTTTGTTTTCATCCATACATTTGCTGGGTGATTGTAGCGAACCCGACCTCGAATTGTAACTGGGTAAAGAAAAATATAATTAATAAAAACAATAGTATACGACGTTTTTCAGATTTTGGCACGCCGTTTGCTGAAAACCAGTTGTCCACGTGACCTTAAACGACTTTAGTCACTACTGATTTCAACAATGTAAGGAGATCCAACATGGCACTGCGTCAATGTGCAATCTACGGTAAAGGCGGCATCGGTAAGTCTACCACGACCCAGAATCTGGTCGCGGGTCTGGCCGAGCTGGGTAAGAAAGTCATGATCGTCGGTTGCGATCCTAAAGCGGATTCCACCCGCCTGATTCTGCACTCCAAGGCGCAGAACACCATCATGGAGATGGCTGCCGAGGCCGGTACTGTCGAAGATCTGGAACTGGAAGATGTGTTGAAAACCGGTTATGGCGATATCAAGTGCGTCGAGTCCGGTGGTCCTGAGCCTGGTGTCGGTTGTGCCGGCCGTGGTGTTATCACAGCTATCAATTTCCTGGAAGAGGAAGGGGCTTATGAAGACGATCTCGACTTCGTTTTCTATGACGTACTGGGCGACGTTGTGTGCGGTGGTTTTGCTATGCCTATCCGTGAGAACAAGGCCCAGGAGATCTACATCGTTGTCTCCGGTGAGATGATGGCTATGTATGCCGCCAACAACATCTCCAAGGGTATCGTGAAGTATGCCAACTCCGGTGGCGTGCGTCTCGCCGGCCTGATCTGCAACAGCCGTAACACAGACCGTGAGGACGAGCTGATCATGGCCCTGGCTGCCAAGCTGGGAACCCAGATGATTCACTTTGTGCCTCGTGACAACGTGGTGCAGCGTGCTGAGATCCGCCGTATGACCGTGATCGAGTACGACCCACAGGCCAAGCAGGCTGACGAGTATCGCGCCCTGGCGCAGAAGGTCATCGATAACACCATGCTGGTCATTCCTGAGCCATGCACCATGGACGAGCTCGAAGAGCTGCTGATGGAGTTCGGCATCATGGAAGAAGAGGACGAGAGCATCATCGGTCAGACTGCTGCTGCTGAGGCTTAATCAGCCAGCAACCGGCAGCCCGAATGCGGCTGCTGGTTACTGACAGCTCATCACAACCCTTTTACCAAAGCCGTATGTCCGCAGATTGGCGGCGCGGCAGGAGAAAGCTATGTCTTCAATGACACGTGAAGAGACCGAAGCCCTCATCCAGGAGGTGCTTGAGGTCTACCCTGAAAAAGCCCAGAAGGACCGCGCAAAACATCTTACAGTCAATGACCAAGAGGTGGAGCAGTCCAAGAAGTGCATTACTTCCAATCGTAAATCACTGCCCGGTGTGATGACCATCCGCGGTTGTGCCTACGCTGGTTCCAAAGGTGTGGTCTGGGGTCCGATCAAGGACATGATCCATATCTCTCATGGTCCCGTCGGCTGTGGCCAGTACTCCCGTGCCGGTCGTCGTAACTACTACGTGGGCGCCACCGGTGTCAACACCTTCGGCACCATGAATTTCACCTCCGACTTCCAGGAGAAGGATATCGTCTTCGGCGGCGACAAGAAGCTGTCCAAGCTCATGGAGGAGGTTGAGACTCTGTTCCCCCTGAGCAAGGGCATTACGGTGCAGTCTGAGTGCCCCATTGGTCTTATTGGTGATGACATCGAAGCCGTTGCCAAAAAGACTTCAAAAGAGATCGAGAAGCCTGTGGTACCGGTACGCTGTGAGGGATTCCGCGGTGTTTCTCAATCTCTGGGGCATCACATCGCCAACGATGCCATTCGCGACTGGGTGCTGCACAACCGGGACAACGATAACAGCTTCGAGACCACCGAATACGACGTCACCATCATCGGGGACTACAATATCGGTGGCGACGCCTGGTCCTCGCGTACCCTGCTCGAAGAGATGGGGCTGCGTGTCATCGCCCAGTGGTCCGGTGACGGTACCCTGGCCGAGATGGAGAACACCCCCAAGGCCAAGCTGAACCTGCTCCACTGCTACCGCTCCATGAACTATATCTCTCGCCACATGGAAGAGAAGTACGGTATTCCGTGGATGGAGTATAACTTCTTCGGTCCCACCAAGATCGAGGAGTCCCTGCGTAAGATCGCCGCCTTCTTCGATGAGACCATCCAGGCCAACGCCGAGAAGGTAATCGAGAAGTACAAGGCTGAGTACGAAGCAGTCATTGCTAAATACCGTCCCCGTCTCGAGGGCAAGCGTGTAATGCTCTACGTTGGTGGTCTGCGTCCGCGTCACATCATCGGCGCTTACGAGGATCTTGGCATGGAAGTGGTCGGTACCGGTTATGAGTTCGCTCACAACGACGACTACGACCGCACCATCAAGGAGATGGGTAACGCCACCCTGATCTACGACGACGTTACCGGCTATGAATTCGAAGAGTTCGTCAAGAAGGTCAAACCCGACCTGATCGGTTCCGGCATCAAGGAGAAGTACATCTTCCAGAAGATGGGTATCCCCTTCCGTCAGATGCACTCCTGGGATTATTCCGGTCCGTACCACGGCTATGATGGTTTCGCCATCTTCGCCCGGGATATGGATATGACCCTGAACAATCCTTGCTGGAGCAAGATTCAGGCACCCTGGCTGAAGGGTGAGGAAGAGGCTGAGGCCGCTGCGGCGGGTGCTTGACCCTTAGCCGCCGGCGGTTGAATCAAAGTGAAGACTGTCGGTGGTGAACGATCAGATTTAAATCTTAACCAACCGTCTGTCCACAGATTAGTGGCGCGGTAGGAGAAATATCATGAGCCAAGTTGTCGATGACATTAAACCCAGTTACCCGTTGTTTCGTACTGACGAATACATCGAGACGCTGAAGAACAAACAGGAAGCCTTCGAGGAGAGGCATCCCGAGGATAAAATCCAGCAGACTTTTCAGTGGACCACCACCGAAGAGTACAAAGAGCTGAACTTCAATCGTGAGGCCCTGACCATCAACCCGGCCAAGGCGTGTCAGCCCCTCGGCTCCGTGCTCTGTGCCCTCGGGTTTGAGAAGACCCTGCCCTATGTACACGGATCCCAAGGTTGTGTTGCCTACTTCCGTACCTACTTCAATCGTCACTTCAAAGAGCCGGTGGCCTGTGTCTCCGACTCCATGACCGAAGATGCGGCGGTATTCGGTGGCCAGAAGAACATGTTCGATGGTCTGGCCAATGCCAAGGCCCTCTACAAGCCGGAGATGATCGCTGTTTCCACCACCTGTATGGCCGAGGTTATCGGTGACGATCTCAACGCCTTCATCGGTAACGCCAAGAAGGAAGGTCACATCGAGGAAGACTTCCCGACACCTTTCGCCCACACCCCGAGCTTCGTCGGCTCCCATACCACCGGTTGGGACAATATGTTCGAGGGCATCCAGCGCTACTTCACGCTGAATGAGATGGAAGACAAAGAGGTCGGCAGTAACGGCAAGATCAACATCGTGCCCGGCTTCGAGACCTATCTCGGTAACTACCGCGTGATGAAGCGAATGATGGAAGAGATGGGCGTCGAGTACAGCCTGCTGTGCGATCCGACAGAAGTGTTGGATACCCCGGCTGACGGCGAGTATCGGATGTACGACGGCGGCACCTCTATCGCCGAGGTGAAGGATGCTCCGAACGCCATCGATACGCTGTTTCTGCAGCCTTGGCAGTCTGTGAAGAGCCGCAAGTTCACCAAGAACACCTGGAAGCAGCCGGCCACAGATGTCGCCATCCCGATGGGTCTGGAAGCGACCGACGAGTTCCTGATGAAGGTCTCCGAGCTGACCGGCAAGCCGATTCCCGAGTCCCTGACCCGCGAGCGCGGTATCCTGGTCGACATGATGACCGACAGCCATTCCTGGTTGCATGGCAAGAAGTTCGGTCTCTACGGTGACGCCGACTTCGTTCTGGGCATGACCAAGTTCCTGATGGAGCTGGGCGCCGAGCCGACAGTGATTCTCTGTAATCACGCCAATAAGCGTTGGAAAAAGGCGATAGAGAAGGTGTTGGCCGATTCCCCTTATGGTCAGAACAGCGAGGTCTACATCGGTAAGGATCTGTGGCATTTCCGTTCCCTGATGTTCACCAACAAGCCCGACTTCATGATCGGTAACTCCTACGGCAAGTTTATCCAACGCGATACCTTGCAGAAAGGTAAGGAGTTCGAGGTGCCGCTGATCCGCATTGGTTTCCCGATCTTTGATCGTCACCACATGCATCGTGACACCACCCTGGGTTACGAAGGCGCCATGTATATGCTGAAGACCCTGGTCAACTCAGTACTTGAGCGTCTCGACGAAGAGACCCGTGGTATGGGTACGACGGACTTCAACTATGACCTGATCCGTTAATCGATAGAGTCGGTGGCGCAATGTGCGCCACCGGCATCGGTTAACGAATTTTGAATTATGAAATTTGAATTCATGATCCAAAATTAGCGAACGAAGTGAGGTAATACCTGTGCCTAATGTAATGATACGTGTGAAAGATGACGGTGCTCTTCTTTTCTACATCGCGAAGAAAGACCAGGAAGATGAGATCGCGAAGGTTGAGAAGGATACTGAAACTGAATGGGGAGGAGAGGTCGAGTTGACCGATGGTTCGAGATATTACATCGATCCAATCAGTCCACGTCCGAGTTTTCCCACGACCCTACGTTTTAAACGTGCCGAATAGCTGCTACTAGGAGATTTTTCATGGCTCTTCAGATTGTTCGAGATATTTGTACCGCATGCGGCGATTGTGAACCGATTTGTCCGACTCAGTCGATCATACCTTTCAAAGGGGTATACAAGATCGAGGCAGAGACCTGTACTGAGTGCGAGGGCGACCACGACGTTCCTCAATGCCTGGATGTCTGCATGGAGGACGACTGCATTATTCCGGTTTAACCGAATAACACTTTTAGCCTGTGTCGGTGGGGCAGGGCCCCACCCTGCACTTTCAGATCAGGTAGAGGTGGGTCCTGCCCCACCCAATCACGTCGGATAAAAGATTCAGGAGTGATTTATGAGCGCTTCGCCCATCAGCGATGAGATCGCACTACGTATCGGATTGGCTGCAAGAGAGATACCGGATACCGATCCGGCACGTCTGCTTCGTGTGCTCGCTGATGCCATTGGTTTTCCACCGACAAGCAAAAAACTCTCTTCACTTAAAGTCAAGGATCTGAATTCGGCTGCGGATGGAGAGTTTGCAGAATACGATGCAGCTTTCATTAAATCCGCTTTGGCCTATCTAAAGGGTGAACAAGGTGTCTCAACTGACCCATTACCCGAGGTCGAGGCTTACCAGGATGGGGATATGCCAAACAGCATTCGGGTGGCTGTGGCATCTAACAAGGGTGAGATGCTGGATGGCCATTTCGGATCCTGCCGGCGCTTTTTGATCTATCAGGTCTCATCGGATAGAAACTGCCTGATCGATATCAGAAATATCGATCAGACTGCGGAAGTCGATGACAAGAACGCCTATCGCGCTTCCCTTGTCAATGACTGCCAGATTCTGTTCGTCGGCTCCATAGGTGGGCCAGCTGCAGCCAAGGTGGTCAAGGCGGGTGTCCATCCCATTAAGAAACCACAGGCAGGGCCGGCAAGAGAAGAATTGGCGTCACTACAACAGGTGATTGGAAAAGATGCCTCCCCCTGGTTGGCGAAAGTGATGGGACAGGAGGCTGAAGAGCGTATACGCTTTGAACAGGAAATGGAAACATGATAGCGCAGACTCAAATCGATGAGATTGGTGAGTTGCTCTCTCATCGTTGTGTTGAAGAGTCTGCTGTGATTGAGTTACGTCAGCAGTTTCCTGACATCCATTTTACCTACTGCATGGATGACGATGTAATTGCCGCTACACCCTTGCATGAAGCGGATCGATTCAATCTCTATCTCATAGATAGCCGTAATCACTGTCTCTCTTTTACCCAGGATTTAAGCGTGGCGACAGGTATCGTCGTTGCAGAGATAGAAGACCTATGACAGTAAATTTAATGGAACAAGATATACCCGGTGTCCCGAGCGCGGATTGCAAATCATGCCCTCACCGGGAAGACAGGCTGGAAGGGGGGCACTGCAATCCTGGCGATGTCTGTGTGCGCGCGATGAGTGGTAGACAGATTGCGCGTTTCTTCAACAATAACCCCGATTTGGCGGAACACTATGCCGGCGATGAGTTTTGGGAACGTCGTGCCATCGCTGTACGCTATCTCTCTCAACAACGTTTATCGCAGATGCTGGATGATCCGGATGAGGTCGTTCGTCGGGTACTTGCCTATCGCTTGCCGATCGATCAACTCCAACCGCTCGTGCATGATTCTGATAGAGAAGTGAGGATCACAGTGGCCAATCGTATTCCTGTCGATGAGCTGGAACAGATGGTCGAGGATGACGACTACATGGTAAGACAGACAGTTGCCAAACGCCTTATTCGAGGCAGACTGTTTCGTATGATTCGCGATAGCGACAGGGAAGTACGCAAGACTGTTGCTTCACGTCTACCGATCGAGAGTATGGGATTGATGATGAATGACGCCGCGGCGGAGGTTCGCTTGGTTGTGGCAGAGCGTATCGATGAAGGGTCTTTGAAAGGGATGTTGAACGATAGCGATTGGCGTGTGCGCTTGATGGCGTGTCAGAGAGTGTCGACCGATGCCTTGTCAAAAATGATCGACGATGAGGATCAAGATGTAAGAGCTGTTGTTGTCTCCCGTATCAACAATAAAGTCTCAATGGATAGGTAATTGTTCCATGCATCCATTTGCAAAGTACATTCAAATCTTAGGCAAGGGCCATAAGGGAACACGTTCACTGACCTATGATGAGGCCTATGAAGCGATGCGGATGATCGCCTGTTACGATGTGGAACCGGAGCAACTGGGTGCCTTCTTAATGTTGTTGCGAGTCAAGGAGGAGAGTGCCGAAGAGGTAGCCGGTTTTACCCGTGCATTGAAAGAGAGCCTGCCGATTCATGGGAAACAGATAACCCCCAGTATCGATTGGGCAGCCTATGCCGGTAAAAAGCGACAGCTACCCTGGTTTCTGTTAGCTGCATTGATTGTTGTGCAAAGGGGATACTCGGTCTGCATGCATGGGATGAGTCGAAGTGACGACAGGGTTTATGTACCGGAAGCACTGGACGCACTAGGCATGGAGGCGGCAAATTCACTTCAGGAGGGGATCGATGGGTTTGTACAGGACGGTTTTTGCTATCTTCCAATCAGTAAACTTTCGCCATTGACCGCACAACTGATAGCAATGCGTGATCTATTAGGCCTGCGTCTGCCATTGCAGACAGTGGCACGCATGCTCAATCCTTTCAATGCACCCTTGTCCTTGATTGGTGTGTTTCACCCGAATTATGCGTCTATCCATACTCAGGCTGCCGTTCAGATCAACAAACACAAGCTTCTGGTATGTAAAGGTGAGGGTGGTGAATTCGAGCGGATACCAGAGCGCCCGGTACAACTCAATGGCAGTGACAATGAGAGTGTATGGGAGGAAGAGTGGAAGCCGTTATTAAAGCCCGGCAGTACCGTGAAAGAGCAGCGACTGAATCTTAACCACTACCGGGCTGTGTGGGAGGGTGAGGCAAAAGACGCTTATGGAGAAGCGGCGGTGATCGGTACCCTGGCCATGGTCATCAAGGCCCTGGATTTGGAAGCATGCGAGCTATCAGCTCATCGCTTAGCGACTCTTTGGTGGCATGAACGTCGCCGGTTTGATAATGCAGGAGAGGCGGTTATCTCATGATGCCTTTGATGGAAAAACATGAACATTTGACTGATCTTTGCTGTCAGGTCAATCCAATCGATGGTTATACAAAGCTAGAGGAGGCGCTGCAGTCGGCCTTTGAAGATGTTGGTCTAAAATGGGTCATCACCCGTGGTGGTTGGCATCGATTGGGTGGCGTGGTCGATGGAGAGTATGCCCCGATTGCACCAAACCTCAGAAAATGGACCGAAGAGGTGGCTGGCGGTAATGTTGATGAGCTGATCTATAGCTATCGGGATAGCGGATATTTTATTACCCATCTTGCAGGCAAGAGCCACTATTTTACCCTTCCTACCGGCGACCGGCCGGAGCAGTTTATCCAGATCGAGGTCGAAGAGCTGCAAGAGGTGATCGAACGTCCACTGATCGATCATGGCTGGTTTCCGGATGGTTTGGAAGAGTTTTTGGATCCGCTCGATTATCCCTATTTGGAGCCTGAACCGGTTACCCCTCCGTATTATCGATTCCGGCGCATGATAGAGATGGATAAAATGCTGGATGTTCCAGCCGATAGTGATCGCAAATTGAACAACTTGCGGCGTTTTTTTTATGATTGGCAACAGAGCAGTGCTGGCGAAGCGGTTGAATTTTGTCGGCAGTGGGTTTTGCTGCTAAGCGAGTATCAGGACTCATATGGCGAGTTTCGCTTGAACGCAAGACCCATGGCGAAGTTACATGGTGCGCTACCAGCGTTGCCGGATGGCGCATATCTGTCCGGTGCCGCATTGGCAAATGCTATTCACGGTTATGACAGGAAAGTGGGTTACCCATTCGCCTGGTTCTTCAATATGCTGAGTAGAAAATCGAGTAACTATAGCGTGGCGGAAGCTGTACTCAAAGATCAGATGGGCGCCTATGATTATCTACCGGTGAGAGACCTGAAAGTGTTGAGAGGGTGGGAAGAGCGGCCCTATGGGGTTTGATCGTTTAATTTCATTTGCTTGTTAAACCGAATTCAACATAAAAGCGAATAACTTAAATCTGAATTCGCTGTTTTAAAGACCACTTCTTGTTAATCATTGTTTATATCCAATAATCATTGTTTGCTAAGGTTGCTGTTCGTGTGAAAACAGAACATGCAATAATACATATTGCATGGACACTTCAATGATAAACAATATGGGAAGATTGTTTGCGTAAGATATATTGTGTCAAATATTTTGTTACACCAATCATGACCGGCAATGTCGCTTCGGAGTATCGATATTTATACTCATTCTATTGATTTTTTTCTACTGGGTTTTATTTTCATGTTTCACTTTTTTGCCGGTTACATGTATCGTATCAACAAACGATACTGTTAGTTGAGCTTCGAAAGCGA
Source organism: Candidatus Thiodiazotropha sp. (assembly GCA_050119385.1). GTDB lineage: Bacteria > Pseudomonadota > Gammaproteobacteria > Chromatiales > Chromatiaceae > Thiodiazotropha. The sequence continues at coordinate 20,471 of JASFJX010000003.1, forward strand.
TTACAGTACTGCTGGTACCCATAAGGATTGTACAAGCTTAAAGGGAAAGGGAACATGCCCGACATCATGTCAAAGGGTCAATCGAACAAGGATTCAACTCAGACGAGCAATGCTCGCAATACTGGACAGTGCTCTGTCGGTAAATGCTCGTGCGAGAATAGGGCCAATGCCACGCATCTTTCTGGCCACACAACCACACGCCGCCGTTTTCTTCAGTACACGCTAGCCGGTTCGACATCACTCGTCATTGGGGGTGCCTGGATAGAGGGTGAGCAAGCCGAGGCATCAATGGCGGTTCCCGAGCTCGGTGAGTTGCTCGATTATGGCGATGTGATCACACTTGCCGAGTCGGCT
>JASFJX010000004.1:0-20805 GCA_050119385.1 Candidatus Thiodiazotropha sp.
GAAATGAAATACAAAAAGAATTTATGAGGATAAACCACGTTTGACAGGGACTGGAAGCGTTTACACTACCGCTGATTGTTCGTGGCGGTGTCTGCATGATGGTGACCTAACCAGGAGTTTATAACATCAAGAAAGGAAAACAACATTGGCGCTATAGATGCTGGCTCTCGATGTGATGACGGGTTTTTCCATTGTTTGGTAATCGATTAACTTCCATGATTATCTCTATCGTGAGAAATAATTAACAAGGTGAAGATTAGTAACCCATACTTCCTATTGCAGACTAAGTCTATCCCGCTTCTGCGGGTTGCGAATGTAACTGCATGAAGTTTATGCATTTTTGCAGTGCTTAGGTTCAGCTGGAATCTTGGTCTTGCAGGAATAGGGATTCGTTTATCTCTATAATAGGGATTTAAAAAACCATTGGATAAATCAGGGATTCTCCAAGCTTGGATCTTAATAGACATCTCTGCATCGGTTTATGGACGGTTGGTCGCTTGTTCAGGTCGATAAGAAAAAGAAAACGTTGATGGATATCAATCGATATTTATGAAGGAGACGATGCAATGTTAGATATAGTCAAAGAGAGCGGAATCACTTCAACGGTACCTCAAGCCGACGCGATTGTCGAGATGCTGAAGGAACAGGCCAATACAATACTGTCGGCTGTGCTCGGTACTACACCACTTGAATCCTTTAACGTAGGTAGTAGTGGCAACATGCCCTATTACTGGCAAGATCCGAGGAATCTTCAATTCAATGAAAGGACTTATGACTGGATAAAATCAGCCTTGAAAGCGGGTATTACGCCAATTCAACAGGATCAGGTCTTTACCAATCTCTACATCAAGGCGTTGAGTTGTGTCAGTTATTCGCTGTCTTCTTCCGACCAGGAGAAACTCAACCAAGCCAAAGCAAATGCAACGGATCAACAGATGGCAGTGCTTAAGGCATGGCAGGATGCCTTCGGATCGTTACCCTCAGGACAGGGGCAACCCATCGATCTTATTGCGGCAGAGATCGCTAGTCAGTGGGCCGTTCCACCGACAACGCTGCAGGCGATTCAGCAATCGGTCAACATCAATCAATTGCTGAATAATGTGCCGGCAAGTGGAAAAGCCATTGTGCCGGTTTTTGCAAACTGGCTGAATGCTATTGGCAGTGCTATATCTCTCGTGAACAGTACGACGATGAACTCGGCTTATCTTGCCAAGGCTCTTGCTGCGGCCCAGATGCCGAGTGATCAAAACGGCGGTTTAATGCTGGATAATAATCTGGTGGTTCCCGCGTATGAAGTGAATACTCAGCTATCCGATATACTCAATGGGCTTAAGAATAGTGCTCAAGCCATCGGTCTTAACATGAAAATAACTCGTACCAATGAATCCGAGTACCAAGTCAATGTAGAAGGCGGCACAGGATTTGCTGTCCCGGTGTTTAGTTTGTTCTCATTGAATGTGGGTGGAAATGCACACTATTTTGAGAGTGACATCGCCACAATGGAGAATGAAACCTCAGTGAAGATGACCTTCCCGGGTGTAACACATATCAGTTTTGGGCCTGTGCCATTTGATATGTCGCCGCCGCGTAATTGGTTTTGGATGAAGCCCATCCAGGATGCGATCAACAACGGTAGTAACGATGTGTCGGGTTTTAAGTTTTCGCCGGATCCGCAAATTGATTTCACTAAGAATGGTCCGTTTGCTTACTTGATGGGGGCTGCTATCAGTAACTATCCAAGTATGGAAATCACTGTTAGAAGTGCCAGCTATGAGAGGATACAGCAGACCTTTGAGCAGTCGGCTTCGGTTGGAATCTCTTTCCTGGGCATACCGCTTGGAATTGGTGGTAGGGAGTCAAGTTACTCCAACAAGGTTACGACAAACACATCTGAATCGACAGTGACGATAAATTTGAGTCCACCAGTGGAGTTGGTTGCCGGTTCGGCTGTGGATTCTGTGGGCTGGGTGTTGGGTGTGCAACCGAACTACCCGGCAGTCTAAATCTGTTGAAGGTCTAAATTCAGGTGGATCCGATGTTTGCCCACACATTTCGCATATGGAATGTGTGGGCAAAATTCCAGGTAATTCAGTGGGTGAGTGGCATTGAGTGGGTTGGGACACATTGCGGAAAAAGTGGCGGCACACGCCAATCATGTTCGTTCTGAACGCAATAGAGCAGAACGCAAATATTCTGTTCTGGGCGCTACCATCGATTATCAATCTCAATCCTATATAAAGTGTCAGGCATTTCAGGTGGGTTCTTTGGGTAACTTTCCCTACTACTGGTACGATCCAAGGAATATTAAGTTTAACGAAAAGACTTATAAGTGGATTTCAGCGGGATTGAAGGCGTATAGCTTACCGGTCGAATTGGATCAACCCTTCACTAATCAATTTATTGCTGCACTGAGCAAGGTTAGTTACTCGCTCTCAAGTAAGGATAAAGAGGCACTTGCACGCATGACCCATGAGGTGCTTACTCGGCAAGGTGCCTTGCTAAAGGCGTGGATATCTGCGTTAGGTAAAATACCTGAACGAACAGATGGCATGGAGCCGATAGATGCCATAATCGATAAGATCACTCAAAGCTGGGCATTACCGCCAACCAATCTGAAAGAACTGCAAACTACCCGGGATCTCAGAGGAAGACTGAACAAGATACCAGCAAGCGGTATGGCAGTGTTACCTGCGCTGGCCGACTACCTCAACGCCTTGCAAAGTACTATCTCTCTGACAAACGCGACAAACATGAATCAAAGCTATCTGGAGCAAGCGCTCAAAGCTGTACAATATCCGAGCCTTTCAAACGGTGCGATTGAGACCAATGACGGGCTGTTGAGGCCGGCATACTTGGTGAGTACCCCTTTGGAGGCGATACTGCAGGGGCTCAACTCAGAAGATCTGAACAATACCCTGACGTATAACATGTCGGTTCAACGAAACTCATCCACGGATTGCTCGGTTGTCATAAATTCCGGTACACCGGACAGGTTACCGATCAGTGATTTCTTAACTATTGAGACAGAGGATGGTCTGGATCTGTTCAAAAATAATATTATTGCAGGTGCGGAACCGGCTAAAGCTAATCTATCTTTTATGGGAATTACAACCGTTTACTTCGGGCCTGCGGATTTCTCGATGGCCGAAATGAAGAATTGGTATTGGATGTTTCCTATCAATCAGGCAATTGCAAACGAGGGGAAGGATATATCTGGCTTTAAGTTTCAACCGAAACCGCAAATCGATTTTGCACAGACGGGGCCGTTTGGATTTTTAACCGGTGTAACAATCTCAAAAAAGGCATCGTTGACGATCACTGGCAAGTGTGAAAATTGTAAGGAAATCACCGAGGCCATTCAGGAATCACCGTCGGTACGGATGAAATTTCTTAAAATGCCGTTAAGTACGCATCTTAATGACTCAGCAAAATATAACATTCACCTATCTACACAAAACAGAGATCCATCATTTGTACTCAACTTGAGCCCTTCTTCAGAGCATGATAGAGACTCTCTTGATTCCACAGCTTTTGTGCTCTGTGTTCAGACGAAGTACCCATCGGCGGGTGAATGAAGGCTATGCGTGCAGCGTGGTTATTGTGTTGTCTTGGCAATGGATTCGGGTTCACGATTCAACCATAGCATTACCTGACGTACGGCTAAAGGGTAGGCATAATTTCTAAGTGAAACGATATAGAGGTTGTTAATGAGAGGGGGGGTCTGTGTTTTAAATTCGAACAGTTGTTTGTCAATCAGTAGATTTTCGATGCAGTGTTTGGGAAAAATGCTGATGCCAATACCTTCCCTGACCATGCGGATCGCACCCTCGATCGAGTCAATGGTGCCGGATATCGGTAGCGATAGAAAATCCAGATTTTTCTGGTTTGGAAAGTGGTGTTTCAGCCATCCGTTGAAAAAGACATCGACCCCGGGATAGGCAATACAGGGAAACTTATAGACATTATTTACGTTAATTCCATCCAGTGCTTTGGGCGAGGAGGCGACGAGAACATACTCTTCCTGGGAAAAGGCCTTAAAAACAAGGTTTGGATGATCCGTCTTTCTGGTTGAAAGGCCGAAATCAACCTGATCTTCCGAAACCATTCGGACGATATCATGACTTGGGGCAATCTTTACATTCAGGGTAATCAGGGGCTGTTGTTTACGCCTGCTCAGCAGCAAAAGAAAATTCGGCAACAGTAGACAACTTGACGGCATAACGAAATTGACCGACCCCGTCATTCCGTAATACTCCTCTCGCAATTCACTCAAAAAGTTTTCGGTTTCATTGTTTTGGGCTTCGATATGCTTTTTTAATCGTTTGCCGGTATTTGTCAAAGTGATCCGTTTTGCTACGCGTTTGAATAGAGGTAACCCTATTTGATTTTCAAGTTTCGCAATGTGCTGACTGATACCTGACTGGGTCATAAAGGTCTTTTCCGCGGCGAAGGTGAAGTTCTCTGTCTCGGCGGCAGCCATAAAGGCCCTGAAGAGTCTGCTGTCCAGAAATGGTTGTTCTCTCTGGCTTGGTCGGATGAAAGTATCCTTTAGCGGTGCAGGATTGGGGGGGATGCTCAAGGCTTCCTGGCCCTTGATATCGATCGATTTGCTTTGTCTCATGGTTATTCCCTTAACTTTTTTTGGATAATCAGTTAGTTGTGCTTGGTCGGAGATTTCTGCATGTATCCAATTTACATTTGCGGTCAAGCTATACCAATCAATATTTAAATGATTACATGAAAGTTAAAAATTACCAGGTGGATTTATTGTGATTATACACGGTATTGACCACTACCAGTGCCGTGCTGGCCAGCATGTCTCTTTCGGGAACGCGATGATCGTGCCGGCTATTGAGCCGGTGGTAATACGTAGAAGAGGATGGAGAAGAAGTGGAGTAGACTGCCGACCATCACGAACAGATGCCACACCGCATGGTGGTAGGCGAGCCGTTTCCAGAGATAGAAGATTACGCCCAGGGAGTAGCAGAGCCCGCCGGCCAAAAGCAGAATCAATCCACCGGTGGCCACATTATCGATCAGCGGTTTGATGGCGATCACAACCATCCAGCTAAGTCCAAGATAGAGGCTCAGGGAAAGCCATTTGATACGCCGCTTGATCAGCACCTCGAGCAGCACGCCGAGGATAGCAATACTCCAGACGAGTCCAAACAGAGTCCAGCCCCACTCTCCCCGCAGATTGACCAGGGTGTAGGGGGTATAGGTTCCGGCAATGAGCAGAAAGATGGCGGCATGGTCGATACGTTGCAGCACCCGCTTCACCCTCGGCTGGGGGATGCCATGGTACAGGGTCGAGGCGGTGTAGAGCAGAATCAGGGTGGCGCCGTAGATGCTGCAACTGGTGATATGCCAGGCATTGCCATAGAGAGAAGCGAAGGCCACCAGCACGGCAAGACCGGCAATGCTTAGCACAATCCCGATGCCATGGGTGACGGCATGAGCTATCTCCTCTCCCAGGCTATAGGCGCTTTCGCTTGTTTGACTCACCATGGCACTACTCCCTATATCTTATTATTGCGCCGCATACGAAAATATCGCTCCATTATAATACACGCTAAAAAAAGCACCCGCATCCCCTTGCCCGACTGATTTTCGTAAACCGTTTAACGTTATCGTGTTTTCGTGCCCGGTATTTTACTAGTTATACCTGGTGATCATGAGGGGATACTTTGTGGGGGAGTGTATAGTATTGAACGACCGCTGGACCTGTATTTGGCATAGTGTTTATTCGGCGCACTTTTATGATATTTCAGGAATATTCTTTAAAATAACATGTTAGCTTGTTTTCTAAGTGGCCGGATGAATTATTCGGGTTAACCCTCCGGAGTTCATGTGAATTTACAGATCTATTTCGTCTTTGCACTGATTCTTACCGCGATTGGGCTTTTTTTCAGTAACCGGGTTCGCCTTGACCTGACCGCTGCCTTCGTGATTCTGGCGTTGGCAATCTCAGGTGTGGTGACACCGGCCGAGGCGATAGCCGGTTTCGGCGATCCTTTGGTGATGATGATCGCCGGGCTTTTCGTCGTTGGCGAAGGGCTTTATCGCACAGGCGTGGCGGCCTGGGTGGGGCAGCGTATCGCTGCGCTGGGGCATGGTAGTGAATGGCATCTCATTCTGCTGCTGATGCCCACGGTTGCCATTCTCTCCGCTTTCATGAGTTCTACCGGTGTGGTTGCGATCTTCATACCCGTCGTTTTGAGCATGGCTAGGGAGGCGGGGCTCTCACCCCGCCGATTGCTGTTGCCATTGGCCTTTGCATCCCTCATCGGGGGCATGTTGACCTTGATCGGTACTCCACCCAATATCGCTGTGAGCCGGGCCCTGGTGGATGCGGGGCTGGAGGGTTTCAGTTTTTTCGATTTCGCCCCTGTGGGAGGCGCCGTACTCGTTATCGGGGTGATTTACATGTTGACCTTGGGAAGGCGACTGCTACCCAATGATTCGGAGCAAGCACGTGGCTCATCCCGTCAAACCCTGCGCGATATGGCCAAGGCCTATGGCATAGAAAATGATCTGCATCGACTGCAGATTCGCAGTCAATCGCCCCTCTGTAACATGACAGTGAGTATGATCGGGTTACGTCGCAACTTCGGTATCACCGTAGTGGCCGTGGAGCGTCAAGGTGGACTGTTGGCCGCCCTTAAACCGGTTTTGATTGAGACGCGCCTGTGTGCCGGTGATGTACTCTTTGCGGTAGCGCCACGCTCGATCATTGACCAGCATGCTAGCAAACTCGGTCTCGCGGACTTGGGTTTTCCCACCGGCTTGCGGCGGCGCCTGCAGGGTCAGTTTGGCATGGCCGAGGCGCTGGTAGTGCCTGGCTCGCCTCTGATCGGTAAGACGATTCGGGAGGGAAATTTCCGCAAGCGACAGGGACTGAATGTGCTCTCTATACGCCGTGCGGATCAGCCCATGGCTCTCGATTTCGATCAGACCCGGATGGAGGCCGGTGACATGCTGTTACTGGCCGGACCCTGGGACGCGCTGGAACGTTATGACAGACCGCGCCGCGATCTGGTGCTGCTGGAAATGCCCCAGGAGATTGTCGAGCGTACCTGGCACGGCAATCAGGCTCCTTGGGCTGTCGTGGTGACCCTGGGAATGCTGATCCTGATGACCTTTCAGCTCACCTCTAATCTGGTGGCGGTGATGCTCGCCGCCTTTGCCATGGTGGTGACCCGTTGTGTCAAAATGGAAGAGGTCTATCGTTCGATGAACTGGCAGAGTCTGGTGCTGATTGCCGGCATGCTGCCGCTGGCGCGGGCCCTGGACGTCACCGGCGGTTCGAGCCTGATCGTCAGCTCCCTGGCAAATCTCTTCCATGACCTGGGACCCAGGGCTGTGTTGGCGGGGCTGTTCTTGCTCACCTCACTGTTCAGTCAGTTTATCTCCAATACGGCCACCACGGTATTGATCGCGCCGATCGCACTCAGTCTTGCCATCGATATGGGATTGGCGCCGGCGCCGTTTCTCATGACTGTCGCCATTGCCGCGTCAACCGCCTTTGCCACCCCCGTGGCCTCGCCGGTCAATACCCTGATTCTCGGGCCGGGCAACTATCGCTTCGGTGATTTCATGCGTGCCGGTATACCGCTGCAGATCCTTGCCCTTATGGTCACCCTGGTGCTGGTGCCATTTATCTTTGAGATGTAGGTGTGAGAGCTCGCTTCCCATGGCTGATCCTGATGGGTAATCAGGAGGATTTGAGATATGTCCCCATTAGTACAGACTCTTCAATGATATGCCCATCCATGGCGCGTTCTACCTCGGTCTTGGTCGGTTTATCGAGACCCTGTAGTACACTGTCAAGTGCATAGAGTTTATGAAAGTAGCGATGACGGCCGATCGGCGGACAGGGTCCGCCATAGCCGGTTCGATTCCAGTCATTGATGCCCTCCCCGGTACCGCTTGGAAGGTCGGCGGGCTTGACTGCTTTGGCTAATTCACGAGTCTCCGGCGGCAGGTTGTAGAGCACCCAATGGACCCAGACCATTTTTGGCGCCATAGGGTCGGGGGCGTCCGGATCGTCAACGATCAGTACCAGGCTTCGGGTGTTGTCCGGCACCCCGTCCCACTCTAGCTGGGGCGATATGTCGGCGCCTTGGCAGGTATATTCAGTGGGTATGCCATCGCCATCTGAGAATGCGTTGGAGAATAGCCTCATTGTCATCTCCTTATGTCGGTCTGTGATTGGGATTAAGTGTAGCCAAGCATTGGCTACCTTGACCTAATTGAACATTGTATTCTATGCTTCATGGCGAGGGGTTGCTGTAACCCGGTAATTTGCGCGTCATGAGGCACTGCTACCTGAGCCATCCATCGGTATTGGGGACAGACCACGTTTTATTCCCGGCGAGCCGGGCCCACCCTCATACGACCGCTCAACATCACCGACGGCCAGACGGCTCGGCATCCCGGACCTCCTTGTTCTTTAGCTGATTCAATCAGTCTGCTAAAGTCTAGCAAGTTTGGGAAACCGTGGTCTGTCCCCCATACTACATTTTCACGGAAAGGGTAAGTCCTACTTCCCTGTCCACGCTGCTTTCCGTGCTTCCCTTAATGCCGTAAAGGGTCGTGTTCCAATCTTTACTGAGTTTGAAATTGACATATCCCATCACATCGCGTTTTTCGGTCGAGGTCTCCGTCGCTGCCTCCTGGTAATTCCAGGACATTCCAAACGAATTACCCGCGGGTAAATTGATCTGGCCGCCGATGGCACCAAACTTCACTGAATTAAGCGTATAGTCCTCAGGCTGTCCGTATTTCTTGTAGCCGATGGTGGCAAACGGCATCAAGCTCTTTGCCGCATACGCGTAGTCAAGTTGGTAGATGAAGTCCGTTTTGCCGGTACCCAGGCCCTCATCGGAATCGGCGGTTGGCAGTTTGACTTTTAATGTTCCATCAATCAGGTGGTTGCCAAACGCCGGAAATTTATAGGTCGTACCGAAGACGACATCACCCAATCCGCTTACTTTGTCAGCATCATTACTCTGATCATCGGTAACCACCACATTGCCAGATCCGTCAACACTGACCCCATCGCCCTCGATGGAGAGCCGTGGCAGGGTAAACTTGAAGCGCCAGTTCGACTCTTCATCCTGGTATTTCAGGGATAGCGTGGCGTAGTCGATTGTCGTTGTTGTCGTCGATCCGTAGGTACCCTCGCTGCGGTCGTAGCCGGTGGTCAGGGTCACTTCTGCCTGACTTACGCAAGCAGAAGCAAACATGGCCGTAACTAGGGGGATTTTGATGAATAATTTCTGGTACTTCATTTACTGCTCTTCGTTTTCGGTAGAAACTAATGTCTTTTGTTGAATTCTTCTATCTGTGGTCTGTAGATGTCTGGGCGTCCATCCCGTGTCGGCGGACGAGGATCGGGGGTATCGGAGCGCTTCATCGTCCTCTGCATCTCACCTCGAACACGCGTATGGGGATCAGCTCCCCTCATGCCTGACCTTTCTGTAGTGCCGGGCCTGTCCTGATCTCCCTTCTGGTGGATGAGCAGATATTCCCGCTGCATGAGCTCACTATCCGATTCGTACAAAATTTCGCTGGAACGGATGCGCCCTCCGGCATACCTTATACTGCCATCCCGCTTCCTCACCCCCTCGATCAGGAGTGTCTCCATGGCTCCGTTGAAGGGCAGGTGACTGACAATTTTACCTTGCGTATTGCTCGGCTGGCCCTCGAAAAAATCCCCCCACAGCAAGACCCTGTCACCTTCTGACGTCCCTTCCATAGAGTCCGGCAGCGGGTAGTCGGCGAGGTAGAACAAGCCCTCACGCTGATGCGCATAACCTCGCAGCAACCAGTAGGCGGCGTTGGAATCCACCGCCACATCGGTCGCCAGGATGGTGTCATCTTCGCCACGATAGCCGCTGACCTTCACCACATCTCCGGCCTGCAGCGGAGACGGCCATCGGCCTGGCGCGGCGGTCTCGAAAACCACGCGTTGTCCAAGTACCCTCAGGGTGCGGTTCTCGCTGTCGATGGATTCGACCGGGCCGATCAGCTCATGCCCAATGGCAATAGCGTCGGCGTAGACGATGCCTTCGCGCCGCCTGACTGAAACCTCTACCTGCTGGCCCAGACGCAGTTGCTCATCGCCGGCCTGTTCTCCATCGACAGTCAGCTCGGTCGAGGGGGTATATTCGATCTCGATGCCGTTTACCCAAATACTGCCGAACGCGGTTATGGTACCGACGATACCTGTTCCGCCCATGCCGCGTTCATCGGCAAAGAACATATCGATAATGGCCGCCGTACGCAGACCCGTTCCACCCAGGCCGCGTTCATCGTCCTCGCCCTCGGCGAACAATGCGCCTGCAACAAACAGCCCGATGCAGAACAGGAGGAATTTGCACCAGATCGAAGAGCGTAAGTCAGTCGTCATTTTCATCCTTCAACTCGCGATAGAAGTAGATACCGTAGGTGAAACGCTCTTCCGAGAGTTGTTCGCTATCATCCCGTTTTGCCAGCTCCAGGGCTTCAGCATTGATCGCCAGCAGCGATCGCCGCGCCCAGTCGGAGGCGGAATTCTGCAGTTGATCAACCGATTTCGTCGATAGTCCACCAAAGAAAACCGAACGCTCCGGTAAGCTGGAAGCGTTTTTATTTCGGTTTAGATTGAAATTACAGGCTGCGATATGATCGCCGGTATTTCTGGCGAAATGGTGGAGTTTTTCTTCGTTGTCCTTATTGGGATAGATAGCGTCTTCATTCAACCGTACCAGTCCCGTTTCGTCTAGGGACACGAATCCGCGACTCAGCCATTCATCGAGGATGGCGCGGGGCCGCACGTCACTGATCACACCGCTGATCAGGGTTGAGAAGCTGACCTCAGCATCCATCTCGCTGGTACGGGGCAATGGGCGTGGCTGGCCATGGGAATCCAGGTACTCTGGATCACCGCACCAGATACTGAAGAGGCGGGCATTCAGGGAAAGTTTCCTGGTCGAGTTAGATTCACCCTCCTCCTTTTCCATCAGACGCTTGACATCCTTGCGGTGTACGCCACTAACGACGCTGATCCGACTATAGGTACAGCGCTCGCCCGATTTGACCAGGTTTCGCGCGATCTCCTTTACATAGGTCTCTTTCATTAACTCTACCAACTGAGTGAATGAGAGCCCTTGCGCAATGAACAACCTTACCAACGAGCGCAAGACGCGCCGCGTTGCCCGCAGCAACATGCTCTCGCTGTGATCTGTTTTTTTATTCATTGGAAAAGGTAGTTTCGTGGTTACTTCCGCTCTATTGCAAATAAAGCAATTATAGCTTGACGTGGGAAAATTTACCACATATATTTTTAGTGCGAGTGGGATATATTCCCACATAACTTAGCGTCAAACATGAGGTCAAATCATGAACAAGAAGTTAATTCTGGCATTGGCAATCAATGGAATTTTGGCCGGTAGTTCAGCATCCTTTGTCTTCGCGGACGACACCACTACCGATACCACTACCGATACCACTACCGATACCACTACCGATACCACTACCGATACCACTACCGATACCACTACCGATACCACTACCGATACCACTACCGATACCACTACCGATACCACTACCGACACCACTACCGATTCCGATACGACGGACACAACTGTCACAGACACCGACACCACTACCGATTCCGATGCGACGGACACAACTGTCACTGACACCGACACCGACACAATCTCGGATGAGTCCGAATCGGTTGCTGGTGACGATGAACTTCCACCACCACCTCCACGTAATCATCATCGCCATAGGATGGATCATGGTGAAGTTGGGGATATGGCGTCTTCCCCAGAGATCGGTGACCTCCCTCCACCCCCGCCGGAAGTGGATGAGTTTGCTCCGGAGACGGCAGATATTTCGGATATGGGAGAACTGCCTGAAATGGCGGAGCGGCCTGAAATGGCGGAGCGGCCTGAAATGGCTGAGCGGCCTGAAAGGGCTGAGCGGCCTGAAAGGGGACGTCCCTGATGGCGTGACAGGTACTCTATCTGTGTAGCACTACCATCGTCACTAAACCACCCCCTCCTGAATGGAGGGGGCCGAGATCATGAAACCATGCAAAGGAAAATTACCGACATGTGTATTCCAAATCAATCCTGCCACCAAAGAAACATGGCCACCCCAATGAAATATGGACACCCAGTGCACCGAGCTAAATCGGCAAAAAATTGGAGGTGAAAGCCCTCTACCCGGAAAGGTGTAGTGAGCCGCCTGGGCCCCGAGTCATGAGCCGTTGCCCGATAGGGCAGAGGAAATGAAGAAATGAGTTCAGCATCGACATCTTCAGGAAGTCGGACAAAACCATTTGCCTGACAAAAGTCAGAGGGCTGTGAGAAAGCGCAAGAGGGTAGATTTGGCCGGAAATCAATGGTATTGCGATTATTTTTTTTTTCTTACGTATTTAGAAACTGTCTTGACCGAATTGAACATTGTATCCTATGCTTCATGGCGAGGGGTTGCTGTAACCCGGTAATTTGCGCGTCATGAGGCACTGCTACCTGAGCCATCCATCACTTTCCCATCCATTCACCCCCCAATCGGAAAACCGTTTCGTAACCAGAATTATATTCCCAGGAATTATATTCCCAGCCGCCGTTTTCCTGCTGTCACTGATCCTTACGGGGTGTGACAATACTCAGGACAGGGTGAGTGACGACACCATCAAGGAAGCTGTCATATTTCTTCACTATTTCAGTGGTTCACTAAGCGGTGGTTTGGACGATATGGCCCGGAGTTTTAATGATAATAATCCGCGCTACGAACTCAAGCCTGTATCTCTGGACCACGAGGCGTTCAAAAGCGGTATCCGCGATACCCTCAACTCCGGCAACCCACCCGACCTCTACTCCTATTGGGCGGGTGCCCGAACGGCCTCTATCGTCGACGACCTGGAGCCCATCGATGATATCTGGAGGAGAGGTAAGCTAGACGACTATTTCGCGCCATCCCTGATTCAAGCCGCCAGCGAATACCAAGGTAAGAAATATCTCATTCCCTTGACTCAGCACTACATTGGTTTTTTCTACAACAAGGCTATATTCTCCGCTCATGGCCTATCCCCGCCTTCAACCTGGAATGAATATATCGCGGTTTGCGAGGTGCTCAAGTCCGCGGGTGTGATACCTATCGCCCTTGGCGCCAAAGAGAAGTGGCCGGCCCAATTCTGGTTCGACCTGATCCTGCTACGTACAGCGCCTTATGAATTCCGTCAACGTCTCATGTCCGGTGAGATTGGCTATGACGAGCAACCGGTTGGCGCCACTTTCCGCCATTGGGCGGAGCTACTGGAGAAGGGCTATTTCAACGCCTCACCCCATGAGCTCTCCTGGGATACAGGTGCCAATGAACTTGTCTACCAGGGCAAGGCGGCTATGACTCTGATGGGCACCTGGAACATCGGCTATTTCACCAATGACGCCCATCGCTGGGAGCCTGGCAAGGATTTCGACTTTTTCCCGTTTCCCTTGATCGATACCACCCTGCCCAAGGTTTCGCTAGGCCCCATCGACGGCCTGGTTATTCCTAAACAGGCTCCCAATCTCGCGGGCGCCGGCGAGGCGATCGTTTTTCTCGCCGGTGTGGAGGCCCAACAGGCCATTAGCAAGGGTTCAGGTGCGCTTGCTCCCAATCTTCGGGTGCCGGCGGCGTTCTACAGCGACATCCAGCAGCGTGTTCGTCGGGAGATCGATTCAAGTCTCTATTTCGCGTTTAATTATGACCTGGCCACGCCCCCGGCGGTCGCCCAGCTGGGGTTGAATGCTTTTTCGGAGTTTTTGGCATTTCCGGGCGAATATTCTGAAATCCAGATGCAACTGGCCGTTGATGCAAAAAGGAGCTTTGCGGAAATAACGACCCACTGATCGGCCATGGAGCTACTGGCCCGTCGTAAATTCCAGCACAAGATCGGCATCAGTTTTGCGATGTTGATCGGCATGATCGCCATTAATGCGCTCGTGGCCGGCTTGGCCACCTATTCCATCACCAACAAGGCTGAGCGGCAAAAAGCGATTGAAGAGATCATTCGGGATCTGGTGAAAACCCGGCTGGTTGTTAGCAGCTTCAACAACAGCCTCGACCGAAGATTGTCTGAGCAGGTTTTAAACGAGATTGCTTTAACAAGACAACAGATCGAAGCGGCAGTAAGCGTGCACAGTGATAGGAAGCTCTCCGCACTACTTTCGCAACTCGATGATTTCAAGGCTCGGTTTCAAAAATATATGGTTGAGGCCGACCAAATGGCTGCGTTGGAGAGTCGAGCCCTATCCCAAGGGCATGAGTTATTGGATCAACTTAATGCGGTTAGGCTGGATAGGGATGACTTTTTCGCGCATCTTGCCTTCGATAGGGTGATCGGCCGTGTGGTAAACATCATTTGGCAAGGCCAGGAATTGCAGTCCCGTCTACACCGCCCCACTGCCAAACAGCTCAGTAAGATCAAGGCGGAACTGAAGGAGTTGAAAGCGTTGTCCCAGAAGGCTGACGACATTGATATGCAACGTTTCTTGTTCAGAATAATTCGCGATACCCGCGATTACGTCACGAGCTTCGAGAAGCATCTGCGCTATAAAGCACTCAACGCTACCACCGAACGGGCTCTATTCCAAATCTCCGCTCAAATTCAAGCCGACTGTGATCAGATCAGTTCCGATATGGAGGCTACAATCCGCCGCCATATCGGCCTCGCTATAACAATTACTCTGATGATCTTCCTGATTACCCTTATCACTGCGCCGGTGTTGGCCCGCTATTTGACAGGGGAGATTTTGAAACCCGTCCTCAGTCTGGTGGCGATTACCAAGGATGTGGCGGCCGGCTATCTGGATGTGCGCGCCAATGTGGAAGTAGAGGATGACATTGGGCAGTTGTCATACTATTTCAATCGTATGACCAAGAGCCTGAAGCGATCCCAGGAACAACTGTTGGAAAAGAATCGGGCACTGGAAGAGACCCATGATGAATTGGAACAACGGGTTAGGCTTCGTACCCAGGAGCTTGCCATTACAAATGCCAGCTTACATTCGGAAATTGCCATCCGAAAACAATCCGAGGAGGAGATTCGGGCAAGTGAAGAAAAGTTTCGCGCCATGTTTGAGATGTCTCCTTTAGGCATAGCCCGTAACTCCCTTGATGGATTTTTTCTAGAAGCCAATCATGCCCTTCAGGCTATGCTGGGCTATAACCTGGTCTCCTTGCAGCAGCGCCGTTTTTCGGATCTCTATGTAGAGACCCCGATCATAAATTGGGCCGAATTTATCTCTTCATTGCAAGAAACCAGGCACTACAGCCTACGTGATGTCTGTATAAAATCCCGGGACGGGCAAGCGCGTTTTATGCGTCTAAACGGGGTTTTGGTAACCGAGAGTGATGGGCAAGAATCCCTCTGGTCCATTTGCGAGGACATTACCGAACAGAAGAGATCCGAGGAAGTCATCTGGAAACAAGCCAACTTCGATACTTTAACCGGTCTGCCTAACCGGCGTATGTTTCAGAATAATCTTGATCATGAAATCAAGAACAGCAAGCGTCAGTCCCGTCTCTTGGCCTTGATGTTCCTGGATCTGGATAAGTTCAAAGAAGTGAATGATACCCTTGGCCATGACAAGGGGGATCTGCTGCTGATTGAAGCGGCCCAACGCATTGCCAACTGTGTGCGAGAGACAGACATGGTGGCGCGCCTGGGAGGTGACGAATTCACCGTTATCCTGCCTAATCTTGCTAAAACAAACAATGTAGAGCGCGTTGCCGGTAATATCGTCGAAACCCTTTCTCAACCCTTCGACCTGGCAGGGAGTCGCGTCTTTATCGGCGTCAGTATCGGTATCACTATCTACCCCAACGATGCCACCAGCCTGGATGAGCTGATGATCCAGGCGGATCAGGCCATGTATCAGGCTAAAGCCGAGGGCCGCAACCGCTTCTGTTACTTTACCCGGAGCCTACAGGTGTCGTCCCGGAAACGCGCTCGTTTAATAAACGATATGCGCAAAGCGGTGAGTGATGAACAGTTCGAACTCTATTATCAACCTGTCGTCGAACTGGCTAGTGGAGATATCCGCAAAGCTGAGGCCTTGATTCGCTGGCATCACCCCGATCTAGGGCTTATCAGCCCATCGGAATTCATACCCTTGGCGGAAGAGACGGGCATGATCGCGGAAATCGGTGATTGGGTATTTCGTGAGGCGGCAAGGCAGGTCAAGTATTTACGCTGCAGCTACCACCCTCAGTTCCAAATCAGCATCAATAAATCACCGTTACATTTCAGTGCGGCTCAACCTTATACCGATGATTGGATCGCCTTCCTGGCGAGTATTGACCTTTGTAAAGACGCAATCATTATCGAGATCACCGAGGGCCTTTTGCTGGATCCCTCCGATATTGTAAAGAGTCGTCTTTTACAGTGCCGTGATGCGGGATTCCAGATTTCCTTGGATGATTTCGGTACCGGCTATTCGTCACTGGCGTACCTCAATCGTTTCGATATTGACCACCTGAAAATCGATCAGGCATTTATTAATAATTTAACGCCTGAATCAGACGAATTGGCCTTATGCGAAGCTATCACTGTCATGGCCCACAAACTTGGCCTGGAGGTTATAGCGGAAGGCGTGACTACCCCACTACAGCGTGATCTATTACTCGCAACCGGTTGCGACTATGCACAAGGATTTCTCTATTCAATACCCTTGCCAGCAGAGGCCTTTGAGCACTTTCTCTTTTCTGATAAACAGCGCTTATGTGGTTCCTGAATCTAAGAATAGTTCATCCGGCGCAATTTATATACCTGTACCCATACCCGAGTGTCCACTGTGGAAAATGCCGGCATCTGGTACTCACTGTTCAATTCGTAGAGCGCATAACAGATAGGGTTGTTGGAGATGAAGTCTTGCAGCGACAGGCCTCGCGTGCTCCCTGCTTCTCTCGGTGAGGGACTATACTAAGTTAAGCTTGGTCTATAGTATCTGCTATGCTCTGGTGGTGGAAGGAGGTCTCCGCAAGGGTGTAGGGATCAATGGCAAGACAATGGTCGCTGTCCATAATCGGCCAAGCTGACCTGTAATTTGCACCGATCTACTGGCTAGGAATAACATATCAAGTAGATTTGCATGGCAAGCTTACTCTATGCTCGACATTTCATAATAATAAAAAATAATAAAACCATAATTAGTTAGGGGTTAGATTTGAGGTAACGAAACAAATGACCAGCAACATGAGTCAACCATCCACTGAATTGTTGGATGTAGAAAATCTTGAAAGGCTACAGGAACAACCGGACAAGCCAGCAGGCGTGGCTTACATGGTAGGACGTCTGGATCGGGCATTGAGACGGAGTTTCCGTCGTGTGCTTGATCCTTTGGGGCTAACGATAGGGCAATATACCGCGCTCTCTGTCTTTTACAGCTGCGGGAAACTCTCCAACGCCAAGTTGGCCGAACGTACCATGGTTTCACCTCAGGCCGCCAATGAACTGATCAAGGGAATGGAAAAAAAGGGTTGGATACTACGAAAACCCGATCCCAATCATGGACGCGTCATCAATATCAGTTTAACCAGCGAGGGTAAACGATTACTGACCCGTTGTAACAAGGTGGCCGTTCAATTGGAGCAACAGATGTTACAAGGTCTCAGTGAGAAAGAAATCAGAGCCTTGCATGGAAATCTGCGTAATGCTGTTGGTTTGTTGAGAAAGTTATAGCCATCAGGTAGTAAGAGAAGCCGTTCTGTTTGAAGCAAGCTGAAGTAGTCGCCTGATCTGTTGGCTTCAAGGAATTGACGCGTAGCCTGCGAATACTAATATCAACTATATTGATATATCTGTATCGATCAAGTATTTTGCATTGCATCACTTCTCTTTGCCCCTCTATTTCTTGATTCACTAATGAGGCGACAACTATCCTGATATATGGGGTTAACTCAATCACAAATCCGCATCTGAACAGTGATCCCGGCACGATCATCGCGTTCCAGATGCCCGGGCTTGTAGGTCGGGATGATCAGCGCGTGGCTTGTGATTTTGATTTTTTTGTTTTCGACCTCAAAATTTCCCTCATCGCTTGAGAATCTGGTGTTCTTGGCCTTGGCTACAAGATTGTCCTTGTCGGTCGGTGCCCTTGAACTCATAACTTCTCTTCTCCACTTGAGATACCGGTGCGGGGGAAAAGTACTCCCTGTGCAGCTGTTCCGCTGGCCAACCGAGGGCCAAGGCCCTCTCCAGCACCTGGTTGAGGAAACCGCCAGGACCGCAGACATAGAGGTGGGTGCCGGGCCATGGGTCGGCGAGCGTGCGGTCGGCATCGAATTGTTGTTCAGGTGCTCCGTCGTCGAAATGGAAGTAAACCCGGTGCGAAAAATCCGACAGTGCTAGCTCCTCCATGAAGGCCATGGCCCTTTCGGAGCGGGCGCAGTAGTGGATGTCGAAATCCTTGCCGGCGCTGGCGAGGGCTTTTGCCATGCAGATGAGGGGGGTGATGCCGATGCCGCCGGCGATCAGTAGACTGCGTTCAGCATTTTCGGACAGCGGAAAAAGGTTGCGTGGCTCGCTGATCTGCAAGCGGTCGCCTACCGCCACCTGATTATGCAGGGTGATGGAGCCGCCGCGGGATGCCGGGTCCTTCAATACGCTGATCAGATAGCGCCGAGACTCATTGGGATGATTACACAGTGAATATTGCCGGATCAGGCCGTTGGGTAGGTTAATATCGATATGCGCACCCGGGGCGAATGCCGGCAGGTCGCTGCTGTCGGGTCGGCATAACTCAAAGCTGAGGATGTTGTCGGCTTCTCGTTTTTTACTGGTGACCACGACTTCGATCATGACCTCATCCTCTTGCTGAATCTGTCTGAAGACGGTGCTAGCGCCAACCTGCATCTCTTTGGATTATGTGCTCGATAAAGTGAGCATTGTTCAGTTGGATCCAATAAAAGCATAAATCAGATTAGATATCAAGAAAATTGATAAGAAAGAATGACCAGCTTGGCAGTTCCTGTTGATAGGAAACTTAGGAATAAAAGCCTTTAATTTTTATGTCATTAGCTCTGATATGCGGGGTGTGCTATGGGTTTTATATGATTCGCTTCAATACGGATCTTATACTAAGCTTAAATTTATACTGGATCCAATGCGCTGAAATCTGAATGAAGAATGAAGCGAGAATGAAGGACACCCCATTTATGCCAAAGCAATATCAACGTGTATTAAGCGAGCTGCGACAGATGATCATTTCCGGAGAGATAGCTGCCGGTGAACGACTGATTGAAATTCCCACCGCTAAGCAGTTTAGTGTCTCACGCATGCCGGTGCGTATCGCCTTTCGTACCCTGGAGCAGGAGGGTCTGCTGACCAAGCTTCCGGGAAGAGGGTATAGTGTCAGAGAGTTGAGCGCCGATGAGATCAATGGTGCGGTGGAGGTGCGAGGCGTGCTGGAGGGGCTGGCGGCCGGTCAGGCTGCGAAGAGGGGGCTCAACGAAACCCTGAGACAAGAATTGATTGAGTCCCTTGTACAAGGCGATGCACTATTCGATAAAGGTCATATCACCGAGGAGGATATTGAAACCTACAATATACTCAATAAGCGTTTTCATGAACTCATTGTCGAGGCCAGTGGGAATCCGGCTATTGCCGCCGCCCTGGCAAGAGGTGAGCAC
Organism: Candidatus Thiodiazotropha sp.; assembly: GCA_050119385.1. Classification (GTDB taxonomy): domain Bacteria; phylum Pseudomonadota; class Gammaproteobacteria; order Chromatiales; family Chromatiaceae; genus Thiodiazotropha. The sequence goes on from JASFJX010000004.1 coordinate 19,672, forward strand.
CTACCTTTTGTCTCTATCAATTCGGTCACCCTTGATCGCAACCACCTGGATCAGGAATTCCAACGTTTCAATTTCGCCCATTGGCAGCATCACACGGTGTTTGATGCCATACAAAAGGGCGAGTCTGTACGGGCGGAAGCGATCATGAGGGAGCATGCCAACGCGGCGTTGGCGTATACAACTCTGTTTAATCGTCAACCGTCAAAGAACAAGCAAGTGCAGGTGATCAGGATTCATGCAAAGTCAGGTCAGGAAAACTAAAGAATCATTTAGCCCGAATGTTTCATCCGGAAACGTGATGATTGTGCCGGGAGCGCCGTTCAGATTCGGCACATAGCGGCCTGTCTTCTGAATAATCAACATGTTAGGGGCTTCAAGCATATCCTGAAGCTAACCTGTTTAGGCACCGGATTACTTGGGTTGAAAAGGGTGGAGGAAACGGCATATAGTGGAATTCGCTGGACTCTAGTGGGCCACTAGGTTCTTTATAACGGTTCAGCCCCATTTCCAAAGGATATTTGCTTAGGGAGGAGCAAGCTGATGGTATATACCCATAAGCATCCGGCGTTGTTGATAATGGGGGGCGTCTTCCTGGTTATCGGTGCCACTGCCCAATTCGGTCTGCAAGAGGGGGTGATTGGGTATCTGAAGATCTCCAAATATCTGGGTGAAATGACCGGCCTGGCCTATTCTGCTGGTGTGATCGGTGTATTGGTCGGTCTTTGGCATCTGTTTGGCGCCCATAGAGAGGGACATCTTGACTACTACCTCTCAAGATACCCGAATGGGCTGAGAACGGCATCCGTATGTCGAGACTGGGGCTGAAGACCGGCGTGATTCTCCTCGGTACCCTCTACAGCCTTGCCGAACTAGCCCACCTGGGGCGTCTACTTCTTCAGTTGAGTTTTACAAGGTACGGACAGAGTGCGGGTTGATGAGATAGGCATAGATGAATCCAAAGAAAATACTCTGTGCAAGTCATGGCACCGAAGGGGCCCGCGCGGCGAAAGATCAGGCATTAGGCTTTTGCCATAGTGACGTCACCCTGCACCACCTGATCGTGGTTCCGGATTTCTGGAAAGGGATGATGGGCGATGACTGGCTCAACAATGCCGCGACGCAGGAGCGGTTACC
>JASFJX010000005.1:0-18398 GCA_050119385.1 Candidatus Thiodiazotropha sp.
ACGGCACATCCCTGTGCCACTTCTCAATAGCTTAGGCTATTAACTCAATCACAAATCCGCATCTGATCGGCGATCCCGGCACGATCATCGCGTTCCCGGATGAAACATTCGGGCTAGCGGCCCACTAGGTACAGGTTTCTGTATTGAAAACGACAAGAATGGGTAAGTGTGTTTCCCGGGCGGTCGTTGAGAGATCGGCCCAGTCTCTTGTCGTAGTACTGGGATCGGCAAAACTGATCCCGAAAAAGAGGAATAGCGCTGCAAAGAGGTGCTGCTTGGCCATCGCCAATTACTGCTTACCAGATGATATTGTTCAGTGTATTGCGTTTTTCTAATATAGCAATAAAACCCAGGTTGATTCGCTTTTCATCACTCAATTCACTCGCCTTCGTGAGATTAGAGTTTTCCCGCCCAATGGTTAGCTTGGTGCGTGGGTGTATTCAGCGTAGGTTTGTTTACACTTTGTGATTTGCTGATGTTCTAGAAATAACAGTAAAAACAGTGAGTTAGTTTATTTTTCAAGCGACCGGGTGAAATATTCGGGCTAGATCCCCATGGATTGGACTGTCTCTTGCTATCTACGTGATCTTATGCCTTGTATCAAGGTATAAGGTGGTATCGGAATCGGCAGTTGTTTGAAATAGAGGAAATCGCCTGATTCACTGCGCATAATCATACGGCCGTTGTCGAGAGTATAGTTATACGCCTGGACCCGTTCTGTTTCGGGATCGAGCATATATAGTTTGTTACCAACGATACGATAACGGCCATCACGATAGACCTCTGCATTGGCATAAATCCGAAAATGACCATACATAACCAAGACGATTTCACCCCCACGGCCTATCCAGATGCCATCTAAAACCGATTTGTTGGTTGTTGGTGGTTGTGGCTGGAGGGCTGGGCCTGGCATCGGCAGGCCATCAAATCCCGGGGTTGAATAGTTATATGGGTAGAAGCCCTGTTGCAGTGGCATATAGCCGGGATAACCCCGTCCCGGGTTTCCCCAGGGTGATCCGTTCCAGCCATACCGGTTACCAGACGGGGATGAGCTTATGTCAAAATCCCATTCAGTGTCATTTTTGAATCTGTGTGCGAGTTCGCCCATGGTGTCCATCATGGCGATCATTGCCTTGCTCATGATAGTGGCTGGCGATCTTGCGGCCTGACTGACCGGAAGAGCAAAGAATAACAGCGGTATCAGCCAAATCCAGGGATGGACGGTAATGCGTCTAAATCGATGCATGATGTTGGTTTTCCGGTGTGTACCAGTCAGCTGAGTCCATTACGAGTGGTAATATTAGCCGATTACGGGTGTCTGTTTCGAGACTTGCTGTTGTTATATCATTGATGTTTAGCTTATCAATGACTTTTGCTTCATGGGATTATAGAATTCGTTTGGGGATGCTCTGATTAATACCATCCTTGGCACTATCAGAGTGCGGAAATAGGGCAGTTCTGCAGGAGATGCCGTGTACGGCCAAAGGATGGGTAATGCGCTTTTCTGTTTCCTTCATTTTCAATCGCTTGGAGCGATTGAAAATGGTGGTGCGTCCCCCATGCCGTAGGAAACTCTGGTTAATCAGAGGTTCCCTAGTAATATCTTGAATATGATGTCAATCAATAATTAGAAGTGTGCTTAGTGGGAGGGTCCTGATGAATTCTCAAGAAGGCAGTGTCGAGGAGCGTAGAACGGTCACTCAAGACCTGATTGATAAGCTGCTGGCTGAGCGTCGAGAGATGTTGGTTCTATTTTGTGAGGTTGCAGGGCTCGAACCCTATCATCGTTCGACGTCACTCGATCAGCTGCTACAGTCATTTTGCCAGGTACTGGTCGATTATACTGCCTTTGGCCATTTCGAGGTTTTCGGACGAATCAGCAATGGCAGTGAACGCCGCAGTGGTGTCATTAGGGTGGCGGAGAAGATCTATCCTGAATTCGTCAAGGCGAGTGAAGTGGCAGTCAATTTCAATGATAAGTATGATATTTCCGATCATCAGCTTGAGCTGGACCACTTGGCGGAGGACCTTTCTCAACTGGGTGAGGAGTTGGCTATACGCATTGAGCTGGAAGATCAACTGTTGTCCGCCATGCTCCACCGGTAGCAAGGTCAATTACCAATTCTGTCTAAATTTCTTCAAAATCGATCACAGTTCTTGATCCTTATGGTGGGGTTTAGCCTAAAAAAAAAGTTTAACTGTGTCCTATCATCATCTAGACTCAAAGTGTTTAATAGCCTGAGTTACAATAGACTTTTTGTATATTTTTCAACAATCAACAGGAACGCCATGGCGGTTTGAAAAGGTGATAACTTTGATGGTCAATTGTGATGGTTACAAAGGTCAGTAGGCTATTACATGCTCAACCGGACGTTGGAGAGTTCCTGGCACCACTGCGAAGCAGTGCTCCTCCCCATTGCTATCTTGATCTTTTCAAGATTGGTATAGATAACCACCATATCGATGTTGCATTGAGTCACCAGTTTCGCGCAGCACTTATTAATTTTGTGCGAAAGATTGTTTATGAAGAGCTCAATAAGCGTGGTTGGGTAAAAATGGACACCCCGCCCAGCGGGGACGACGTTGAAAACTTCAAATCGATCTATCGGAGCTTGATGCAGGGTGCGCTGGAGAAGGTTCACAGGGATGCGGCGCTCAAGGATCTTTTGCAACTACTGCATCTGGCTTTGCTGAAACTTATGTTGGAATCGCCTGTAGTAGTCATTGCGGAGCTACGTAATAAGTTAGATCAGGATGCTAGTTTGCCTGCGGGCACTAGTAGCGGCCGGACGTTGGAGTTGCATGAGAGGATAGTAACCCTGGCTCAATTGGAGCCGAGTATCCATTATCTCACCCTGCGCAGGCTCTTCAAAATCGTCCAGCGCCTCGAGTCCAAGGAGCTGCGTAAATTAAGAAAGTCCGTGGTCGGAAGCTCTTGGGTACTCTCTAAGCAACTTCTGTTTAATCCATTGTTGCATTTGCCCAGCTTTTCCAATGAAGAGTACATCATGAATCACTATCCTTTGTTGTGCGTGGATAGAGACCAGGAAGATTACTTTGATATCACCAATCGAATAATTACCAGCACCTACCGGGACTATCTACCAAGCTGGGCACAGGCGCCTGGTATTGGCGAGAGTGAATATAACGACACGAAAGAAGGTATGGGCTTCCTGATACGTAACCGTGAACTGCATAGTGGTTTTTACAGGTTTCTCGATGGGCAGAGAATTTTGGAAAGAAACCTCTCTGAAACGGAATTCAGACAGACTAATGTCTCCTGGCTGGATGTGTCTAGAAATGTCGATATCTTGCTGAAACGCTCATCGGGAGAGAGTGGTGGATGGTTCTCTCGATCTCAAATAACGGATCGGAAATCACCGTGGAAGAATCCTGAGTGTGAAAGTTCTCGCAAAGAATTGCAGTTGAAGTTATTAAAAAAGATCAATAAAGCGGGATTGGTGCCGCGTGCCATAGCCGCCTATCGCACACAAAGGCTTTATCATCAGTTGAATCGGCAGATTTCGATCAAAGATATCTACCATTTTCTTGCCGGCGACTTGCCTCGCCGAGCCTTGGTAAAACGATTGGCAAATGCCCCAGACAAGGGCAATGATGTCCTCAAGGCATTGGACGTTGTGTTCAGTTATATCCGCCGCATGCCGGCAAACAAAAATCAGGAATATGCTATTCGATATGTCAAGGACTTTCTGATATTCCGTCGTGACCTCAAGTTGGCCTATTACACCTATCAGCGGATGAGTCGTCTGCGTGTTCTGCAGGATAGTGATAGCATTAAGCTATCCCGTGATAATGGCAGCCTGTATGAATTCAGTTTAGGCATGAATTCTGATAGTCAAGAGCAGGTTAAGTCGCATGTCATCATAAAGGCTGATATTAGGGGGTCCACTGAAATTACCCGTCAGCTGATGGAGAAAAAACTCAATCCGGCAACCCATTTCAGCATGAACTTTTTCGGGCCGATCACTAAACTGCTGGAGCGTTTTGGTGCAAAAAAGGTTTTTGTAGAGGGGGACGCACTGATCCTGGCGGTGATGGAGAGTGGCACCACCACCACACAGGCATTAACGGTAGCGAATGCCTGTGGATTGGCGCGTAAGATTCTCTCTGTCATGGAGGTTCAAAATAGTCAAAACAAGGCCTACAATTTACCCAAGTTGGAACTCGGGCTCGGAATAGCCTTCAGGGACGATGCGCCAGCCTATCTCTATGATGAGCAGAGAAAAATCATCATTTCTCCTGCTATAAACGAGGCCGACAGACTCTCTTCTTGTTCCGCGGAATTACGCCATGATACAAGTTGGCGAAGAAGTAAGCGTCATCGGGTGGAGGTGTTTCTGGAGTCTAACCAGAAAAGCAAAGTAACGTTCTCTTCCCGTCTCAGCTATAACATCAATGGAATCGAGTTGAGCCAAGCCGCTTTTGTCAAACTTCAATCCGAAATGGTTTTACACAAGATCAAGCTTTACAGCCGTTCAGGGGAGTCTCACTATTACCATGTCGGGCGATTCGTGGATAGACAGGGAAGCTCACATTGGTTGGTTGTCCGTCAGGGTACCATTAAAGTCTGGAATGAGGGGAAGATCGAGGTGAATAGAGATGTCTCGGATAACTCCTTCTACGAGATCGTTACCGATACGAATCTGATCGGTCGGGTTAAGGATAGACTTCACTCCCGCAGTTCACGAAAAAAACAACCCAATGATATACAAGGGGAAATACCACTATCAGTGGAGTCAGACATCTGACGAGTGTGTCTGTCTACTCGCTTTTCTCTTTATGGCCTTGATAGGTCTCAGCCAGTCGAGCGGAAGGGTTATCGGCATATCGCCCAAGCGGTAGCTATAGATTACCGTATAGGCAAAGACACGCTTGAGGTACTCCCTGGTCTCTCTGAAGGGTACGGTCTCTATCCAGATGTCGCTTGCCTGTGATTGCTTAGGCAGCCAGCTGAGTACTCTGTGGGGACCTGCGTTATAGGCTGCTGTGGCAAGCACCGGACTCTCCTGCAGTTGGCGATAAACCTTATTCAGATAACCGGCACCCAGTTTGATATTCACCTCAGGTTGATAGAGGTCATCGAGCTTGACCGATGACTGTTTCAGCTCCTTGGCTACCTGTTTAGCTGTTTTAGGCATCAGTTGCATCAGTCCACGTGCGCCTGCGGATGATTTGGCATCGCTCATGAAGGCGCTTTCTTGACGCAAAATGGCGTAGATCCAGGCAGTATCGATGCCGTGATCCTTAGCCTGATCGGTAATCGCTCGCCTGTGTGCCAGAGGGAATCTCAGTTCCAGGTCGTTCCAATGCCGCAAGCGGGCTAGGGTAAGGATACTTTGTGATGGCCATTCCCAATGCTGGGCGAGACGAGCTGCAGCCTTCAGCTCATCCTTAGATGCATCTTCAAGCGCCAGATTCCACTCCTGTCGAGCCAAAAGGGGACGCTTCAAGTGGATTAGCTCATGGGCGCGTATAAGCCCAGGGCGCAATGCCAATGTCTCCACAAGCTGCTGGTCAGCCTGCAGTGCCATATGCTCGAGGTTAGGTTTATCGCCAAGGCGTTGTGCCGCAAGGAAGCCATAATAGCTGCGCTCCTTTGCGAGGCTCCGCAGCAGTGATTTTCCCTCCTGGCCGCGGCCTAGCTCAATCAGAGCTCTGGAGTGCCAGTATCGAAATTGTTCTTCCTCCCTCTCCTCGGCAGGTAAGGCTTCGATCGTTTGTAGTACCCATTGCCAGTCTTTTTCCTGGAGTGCGGCCTGTAGTTGCTTTTCTGACAGCGTACTATCGAGTTTCAGATGACTCGGGAGTAGTGCAATGAGTTGTTGATTGATTCTCTTGTCGGGTTGCCGCGCTAGCCGGCTTGCCAGGGCATATACGATTTTACGTTGTTGGTAGTCAGAAAAAATGGCTTGATCATGGAACTTTTCCCATACCATGAAGGCAGCATCAAGGTTCCTCCAAGCTAGCCTGCGAATTGCCTGGGTGACCATCTCATCGCGCATCGGGTGGGTGTTTTTGAGTAGCGTCACCACCTGCTCCGGATGACGGTAGATCTTCAACCAGCGATCGACCATTTCAGCTTCCGTGGCCGGGAGGTAGCGTTTGAGATATTGTGCAAGACGCATTCGCCCCGCTGACATGGCTAGGTTGATGCGTTGCCAAACCAGTGAAGTGGTGAGCTTACCTTCAGCTATCCAGGCCTTGAACACAGGGTCACATGCCTTGGGTTGGGAGCGGCCACTCAACCAGATGACAGGAACCGATTGAAATGCCTCACGCGCCTTGCCGGTTTCGATCATTGCTTGAAGGCGGTTGCACTGCTGTCTGGTGGTTCCTCCATGTTGGGAAAATTTAAGATAACTGGCCCAGAGCCTCTCTTTTGCCAGCAGTGCCAGCCAGTGGCCTCTCAGTTTCTTCTCGAGTGGTGTTCCCTCAAGCCATTTGAGTCGGTTTGTAATGCTTTCTATCGACTGTTGCTCGAGTGTTACCAGGGTTTCCTGATAGTCAAGGTAGGGTAGAAGCGGATAGTCGAGCAATGCGTCCCTGAGCTGCATATAGGTTTCAGTTTCCTGTTTTTTGAGGGCCTTTTCCGCAGCGATAAAGGTAGCCCTTTGCTGGCGTAGAAGGGAATCATCCTGCTGTATAGCGGCAGCACCAGCCAGTGAATTGATGCCAAACCACCACAACAGAATCATGAGCAAGCCATGGGAATGAAAAAGCATATGGATCAGATATTGAATTTTGTGTTGATAGACTCTAGGAAATATTAGCAGCTACTCGATATTTGTGGAGTCGAATTCACCACTATTGACGTGCGTCAATTTGTCACTGTTTAAAAGTTCAATCCAATGGATAACAGGTAGAGTTGAGTGTTTTTGTAAATGGACCAGACATCCAATGTTGGCGGTGGCAACGACATCAGGTTCACCGGCCTGGAGTGAGTAGCTCTTTCGCCTGCCTAATTCATTCGCCAGTTCGGGTTGCAGTAGCGAGTAGGTTCCCGCTGAACCACAACAGAGATGGGCATCCTGCACCAACGTGAGGCGATAGCCAAGACGGTCCAGGATGGCTTCTACGCAACCTGCCAGGCCCTGGCCATGCTGCAGGGTGCATGAGGAATGAAAGGCGATTCTGGTTTGATTGTTGATTGTTTGTTTCAGCGGTTCAAGCTCCTCGCTGTGGATGATTTCAGCGATATCTCGTGTATGTGCGGCCAGTTGCCTGGCCGGCTCGGCATACTTGGGATCGTCCGCCAGCAAGTGGCCGTAATCCTTGATCATCTGGGCGCATCCGCTGGCAGTGACGATCAGGGCTTCGGCACCGGCCTGTAAATGGGGCCACCAACAATCGATATTACGTCTCGCTGTCTCCCTGGCAGCATCCTCATCATCCAGATGATGCACAACGGCTCCACAGCAGCCGGCAGACGGTGTCGGAATCAGACTGATACCCAAGCGATCCAACACCCGCGCTGTGGCTAGGTTGATCGATGGCGCCAGTGATGGTTGTACACAACCGTCCAGTATCAACATTTTTCGTGAGTGATTCCGGCTCGGCCAGATGGCGCTGGACAGGTTGTTTTTACTAGGAATTGCGCGGCTAAGCTTTTGCGGAAGCAGAGGTTTGAAGACCTGTCCAAACCGTAAAAGCGTTGAAAAATAACGACGGTTCGGGATGACTTTGCGTAACAGCCAACGCTGTACTCTCTCCCGCAACGGCCTTTGATATAGGGTTGCCATATGGTGGCGGCCGATCTCTAAAAGTCGCCCATATTCAACACCTGAAGGACAGGTGGTCTCACAACTGCGGCAAAGTAGGCAACGATCGAGATGTTGCTGTACACTAGAGGATGGCTCTGCTCCCTCAAGCAGCTGTTTTATCTGGTAGATTCGGCCCCGTGGACTGTCTAACTCATCACTTAGCAGCTGATAGGTAGGACAGGTTGCTGTGCAAAATCCGCAATGCACGCAGTTTCGCAGGATTGACTCTGCTTCGCGTCCTGCGTCTGTTGTGAGTATCTGATCGCTTATACGAGTCTGCATGGCAACACATGGCTACAAGTTTATACCTATTGTGATGAGGTTCGGCAGAAAATCCAACATATTCCATGAGAACCTCAAGGAAGTTCATTGTTCTTTGAATGGTATAAGATTTCAATTTAATTAGTATGTACGAATGTATGATTAAGATTTTTATCGATATAACAGAGATGAGATAAACTGTATGAGTGATTCAACGAACGAGATGGATTTTGAATTGAGCAGCGGGATTGCCGCGTTTGAAGGAAAAAACTTCTCACGTGCAGCCACGCTGCTATCCCCTTTGGCCGAAAATGGAAATCCTGAGGCGCAATACCGGATGGCGATTATGGCACAAGGTGGGCTCGGAATGGTTGTGAATGAATTGATGGCATTTAAATTCATGAAAGCGGCGGCCGAAACGGGTCACCCGATGGCGCAACACGGCCTCGGCTTTATGTATCTCGAGGGGGAGTGTGTTGAGCAAAACCTGACCAAGGCGGTGGATTGGTTCAAAAAAGCGGCAGAGCAAGGGTTAGCCGGTTCACAAACGACACTTGCCATGATGTACGAAGAGGGTCGCGGTGTGGAGAAGGACCTCGATGAAGCGAAGCGTTGGTATGAGAAAGCTGGCTTTTAAAGCCCGGTACCAATGATACAGGCGTACCACTAAGGTGCGAATGATTTTCAATCAACCCTCATGTCAACGTCGACCACAAACCTTCGAAATCGGAGTCGTTATCGTCGTCATTTTCGCCTTCAGATGAAGCTGAAACATCATCCAGATAGATAAATTGGTACTGGGTTATAGAGCCGCTCGACTCTAGCGTCCGGGTCAGTTTAATTCGCTTGTCTTCTTCCCCATCGTTGACCAATAGCACCTTGCCTAACTCGAAACTGTGAGAGGCGCAGATAAAGCTGGTGGGTTGGCCTGATGTGCCTACCTCTGGTAACAGTAGGCACTCTTGCTTAATTGGTTTTTCCTGGTCAGCATTGGATGCAGTAATTGCCAACGCATTGGGGGCAATCATCTGGATGCCTACTTTCATCGAATCTGTCTCGGAGCTGCGCATCCATCGCACTATACCCACACCAAATTGTGAAGCAGACATTGCAGACTGTACACCTATCAATTCTCCAACCTGTATCTTGGGTATCTTCTTGCCTCGCCAATCCAGGCAGTAGCCCCCAGCGCTTTCATTGATGGTGTGGAACAGACTGGTGGTGCTATCTAGCTGGGCCCTGTCGCTGTCCTCCCAGATATTCATTTCACTTTCCAAAGGCGTTTCTTCAAAGCTGCTGAAATCTGTCGAATTGGGGCCGAACTCCTCGAAATCTCCACGGCGAGGATTGTAGGATGCTACATCCATCGGCATCAGCGAGAAATGCTCAGATACCTTGAGATTGTGGCCGTGAGCAAATTGGGTCTCTATCCAGGTACCGTCGTCAGATGATGTATCAGCAGCTGAAGAGGGTTTATCCCCAAGCATGATAAGCTTATAGACAGAACGAAGACCGACGGCGATGCGTAACTCAAAATTAAGTTTTGTTCTGACAAATGCCCGCTTCTGAGCTTTGGACCAGAGCATGATCAGCTGGCGGATCAAATTCTTGTTCAGTTTCTCTACACCTGACAGTGTCAGTGAGCTATCAGGTGTGTCGACAAACAGGTCCCGCAGGCTTGAGAGCAGGGGGGATACGTCCATGATCAGTAAGTATTTAGTATCGGTCTGCTCTATCCTTGTTTCATGGCTGGGCGCCAAATCGGTATCCTGGCGAATTGTGATAGTGTTGTAGTCTGGGGCCTCATTATAGGGATAGATCAGTGTATAACGACTCCAATCGAGTAGTGCGTCGAATAACTGAACATTCTCCTTTTGGCGCATTTTATAGGGGGATGACAACGAAAACAGCAGGCATCGACGGTATATCTCATCAATGCTGGATTGCGTCGTGTCGGGTACAAGATTGTCTTCAATGGTGTGAGAACCGAGCTTATAACGAGTGGCTAAGCGGTGGAGTATATGGAGCTCCTGCCAAGTTCGTTTAGGGTATGTGTCATAGACGACAACTGAGAGCAGAATAACGCGTGAAAGGTAACTTATGCAGCGATGGATCGCTAAAGTCAATAGGCTCTGATCCGGGTTCCCTTGGCTCTCCATCAACTGATCGACGATGACTGCTTTATAGGCGGTCGCTAAACCGCCATGAAGTTGCCGGTTGAGATCTGCAATTTTATGTGCCTTTTCACTCAAAGGAAAGCGTACGCCCAAATAGTGCTTGTTTAAGCTTTCACTGACATAGCTCAGAGGTTCCCTGATCCGTTCAGCGCTACGAATGCGTTGCGAACTCCTTATCTGGGTTCTGTTGAATGTGCGTATTGTCTGAAATAGCTTGCGCGCAGTCTCCCCGATATTTGCAACCGGTAGTTCTTTGGCCCAATTGGCAAGCTTTTTATCATCAAGAAAAATCGGATTGCCTGACGGGGGCTTTTGATCGGGAACACTTAAACCTGTCGGATTGGTTTTTGCCATTTTGATCGTGCTACTTAGCCTAACTGTTGCCTATATATTAAGAGAATAGTTTCTTTTTCTATCTGTTCCACATGACACAACATTTATCCATCTGCAGAGCGATGCGTCTGGTGCTCGAGATCTCAGGACTATAACCCTTAAATCTATCAGGTTACTAAGGTCTATCCTGACACCTAGGATCTTAGTGAGAACGTATTTCACTGGGTGGCATATCACATCGTGTGATTCATAAGCTCGTACATCCATGACTTGCGTAGCTTGCTGATTTGACAACAAAATACAGAATTTATGTCGAATTGTAAAATACCTTTTTTATTAGGGTATTTATTGCTTTGCGGTTTAGAGCGGTTCATATTTTTATGGTGCTTTAAGTTGTTGACGCAGCAATAATAATTCCTACTTAGGGTGGTATGTGAAAGTGATTGTTGCGAGCTGGGGCAGAATTGTCAGTCCGCTTCTCGCAACACCTCCTGGTGAACAGCTAATGAAAATCAAACTAGTCAGTTTTCTTTTATGCCCCTTTGTCCAACGCTCTGTCATTCTCGATTTCCTCGATGAGAGCTTTTCCCCCAGGTTCCACCCCGAAGACAACCTCAAAAGGGCTCAGCACAAGGCTTGGATAGAGTTCGGTTCCAACCTCTTGGTGACGCAGCATGGTATGGCCCTGGCGCAGGACAAAGATGCGGTAGTGGAGAAAAGGGTGCAGCTTGAGCGTGGGCTTCAGCATTTGCTATCCCCCTTGGGGCAGGGGTTATTTGGTGATCCGGCCCATTTCTCTTTGGTTGACGCAGCTTATGCACCACTTTTCATGCGGCTCGATCTATTGGCACGATTTAATCCTTTAGTGAAAATAGACTATCCAGGGCCTGTGGCGGACTGGGCAGGGAGGCTCTCCTCTCTGCCTTGTGTCAAAGCGTCTGTGGTGGATGATTTTCCACAGCAGTTCAGAAACCACTTGGGGAACAAGGGGGCCTGGTTGGTTGCTGCCGGCACCTAAGGTGTGGCCTTGGACTCTTTGGCAACCAATTGAGAGACTATCTCAAACATCTTGCTATAACTGCCAGCCAGGCTGCCACTGGTTTTGTATTTACCATTGATACCGATCGCTGGAACACCGTCCAACTGATATTGTTGTCCCAATTTTCGTGCATTTTGTACTTTCACATAGACACCAAAAGAGTTTAAGGCATCGATGAATTTCTGTTTATCCACTCCCTGTTCGACGGCAAACTCGATGAGTGAATCCTTGTCGTAAAGTCTACGTTTTTTCACATGCATAGCCTCGAATAAGGGCATGTGGAGCTTGTCTGTCAATCCCAGAATCTCGGCAGCGTAGTAAAATTCTGCATGGACTGTCCATCTATTGTTCAGTGGCGCGGGTACACGAACAAATGATACATTTTCCGGTTTATGCTCCAGCCAAGCCTCGAGTTCAGGCTCCATTTGATAGCAGTGGGGGCACCCGTACCAGAAAAACTCGACCACCTCTACCTTGCCGTCCGCAGAGGTCGTGGGTATAGGGGGATCGATAGGGTCGAAGCCTTCTCCCCACTCGGCATGGGCTGTATGCACTATCAACAGGGGCAGAAGCAGTAAAATTCGAAATATCCAGGGCATGATATGTCCTTCAGTCAATAAACAAAATGTTCAGGATTGTATCCTATTGGAACCTATTAGAAATTTGAATAGCGCTATGGTTCCCGGTACGGTATAGCTGATTTAGGGCATATACTAACCCAAATTGGTAACAAGTCTATGTGAGCTGGAACCCATGGGAAGCAGTTTGATAGAACCATACGTCGAAGCCATCTGCGAAAAAGGGTGCCGATCGGTACGGGAAGACATGCGATTGCTGAGCCAAGGGGTTGTTCTGCCTGAATTGAAAGATCTGGATGAGATGGCCCGGCAGATGGTGCTCAAAGAGCTGCAATCGATCATGGCGGTCTATGGCGATGGGTGTCCAGTTGTACAACATGTAACCAGTGAGAAAGACGATACACAGCATGAGTAGAGAAAGAAAAAGACGCCTCGGAAATATAGTCTATCGGGCGCCATCCAAGATCCATGGAAACGGCTTGTTTGCTAAAGTCCCTATTACCAAAGGGGATTACATAGGAACCTATGAGGGGCCAGCTGCCAAGCGGGATGGTACCTATGTTCTCTGGGTGTTCGAGGATGATAAGGAACCGTATGGCCGTAGCGGCCGCAACCTGCTACGTTATCTCAACCACCAGGATAAGGGGAATGCTGAATTTGACGGTTTCGATCTCTATGCTTTGCATGATATCGAGCCCGACGAAGAGATTACCTTCGACTATGGCGGCTGGGACGAGGTTTAGTCTTCCATTAGGGATTTAACGGCACAAGCCCCTCGGGGGGCTTGTCAGGACGTCTTTTCTGCTGCATCTGCTGGATCAGCATCAGAATTTCGTAATCTGCCCATCCTGTCTCATCCGTTGGGCTATAGAGAGTGCGCTCCAGACTGTGTACCGCCTCGGCTACTGCGCGATCGCAACGTGTGGCCAGTCGGGTCAGATTATGCGGGGGGGAATCCGGCCACTTCAGTCGTGCCCAGGCTAACCAGGCGGACCTTGCAGCTACGGCATCTTTATCGGCATAGGCCTGTTCCAGTTGTTGAAGTGCTTCGGCGATGGCCTGTTTGTCTGGATCGATTTTTTCAACCTCTGTGGCAGGTGCCGGTTCCTTGGGCTGATTCGGATTGTTGCGTCGTGAGTACCACCAGGCAAGAAGAGTCAGGCCCCAGGCTATGCCGAACAGCCATACAAGCCAATGGGTTTCAGTAGAGTTTTTTGCAACAGCATCGGTTGTGATCGTCTCACTGCTATCGTCCGAAGTGGCATTTTCCTCTGTTAGTTGAGGGATTTGAGGCTCCTGCAGACCTGCTGTGGCGCCAGGATTTGGCATGATGTCAATAGTAACAGGGGCCAGACGGGCGATCTCCTGGTGACCGGTTTCGGTATTCCACCAGGGGATTTCAATCGCCGGCAGATCATATTGGCCTGGTTCGGTTGCAATCAGTGTCATGCCGGTTTGGCGGCTGCTGCTGATGCCGGTTCGGGTTGGCGTCTCTGTCAGCTGCGGCCGCTCTTCATAAAGTTTGATACCGGATGGCAATGTCTGCTCGAAGCTCGGCAGTTGAGCTGAGGTCAGACCATCGGCCAGGACCATAATCCGCCTCATCAGTGGTTTGCCGGCCAAGGCCGGTGCCTGTTGATCGAGGCCGCTCTCTACGATCTGCAGGTTTTTCGCAGGCAGCCAGCGATCACCTGTAAATTGATCAGGTATCGGCAAGACCTCCAGTGCTACCTGGTTCGACTCGCTTCTGAAGATACGGGGTTGTTGTTGCGGGGTATTGAATGGATCGTTAAACAGTGAGAAGAGGCGGTTGCCCCCCATGCGGCCACGATACTTCACGCCACCGATCTCGAGTTTTCCGCTCTGGTAGGCAAATACTGCATATTTGCGTTCTAACACACTGAACTGTATGCCATTACGCTCACTGTTATAACGTTCCTCATGGAGTAACTGCAGCTGCGTGTCCGGCATTGAAGGCTGGGGGGCATCCAGGGACTCCGCACGGATGCCTGGAGCCTGAAAAAGTTTTAGAGTAAGGATCACCTCCTCCTCTATATAGGCCTGGGATTTGTTCAGGCTCAGCTCCACCAGCACTTGCTCTTTCTGTGCTTCAATTTCGTTTTGCGATTGTTCAACAACCTCCAGTACCAGTCTCTCGGTCGATTCGTTACCAATCCTGATGGGGGGTATTTCTAGGGTGCCGGTTTGTTTTGGCAACAGGGTTAACGTGAGAGAGCGTTTAGCCGACATTTTGCCATTGATAACAGAAATACTCTGCTGTGAAGAGCGTCCGATAATTTCGAATAACGGCTCCAATTCGTTCAGGTCTGGGGTCATCTCCTGATCCCCCTCCATCTGCAGGGTGAGCCGAACAGGCTGATCCAGGCCGGTGGTATCGTTTGAGAGCCTGGCAGACACCTTGGCATCGACGGCGGATGAGAGCAGCAGAGAAAGAATGATCATTAGACCATTCAATATTGATTTGATTGACGGTTTTATCAGTAACATCGTATATGACAGCATATGATTATGCATCGTTTTGTTAAACTACTGGGCTGTATAATGAGCCATCCCATTAGATGGGGGCAACTAGCATTAGTTTCCAGGGGTATTGGGTATTGTGAAGATCCAGCAGCGTACATTTTCAGCTGAATCCGGTTTGTTGTCTGCCGCGATCCACCCGGTCATGCAGCGGATATATAGCGCCAGGGGATTGACCAGGGATAACGAACTCAATCTCGAGCTGGCGCACATGGCCCCGGTGAGTCGGTTGAAAGGGGTTGCCGAGGCAGCCGATCTGCTCTTCGAGGCGCTGTGCAGTGAAAAATCGATCCTGATCGTTGGGGACTACGATGCCGACGGGGCGACAAGTGCCGCGTTGGCAATGCTGGCCCTGGATGCCTATGGCGCGAAACAGGTCTCCTATCTAGTGCCTAATCGCTTCGATTATGGCTATGGATTGACCCCTGAACTGGTTGAGTTGGCAGCCAGTAGGGCGCCGGGGCTTATTATTACCGTCGATAACGGTATCTCTAGCTTGTCCGGCGTGGAAAGGGCGAATGATTTAGGCATTCCTGTGTTGATCACAGATCATCATCTGCCACCGGCATGTTTACCTTCCGCTGCCGCTATCGTCAATCCGAATCAGCCGGGTGACACTTTCCCCAGCAAACATCTTGCGGGGGTTGGGGTGATTTTCTACGTGATGGCCGCCCTGTGCCGGAAGCTCAAGCATGTCGGCTGGTTTCAACAGCGGGGACTGAGTGAACCCAATCCGGCCCAATGGCTCGACCTGGTCGCCCTCGGGACCATTAGTGATCTTGTGCCCCTTGATTACAACAACCGGGTATTGGTGGCCCAGGGTTTGAAACGGATCCGTGCCGGCTATTGCCAACCTGGTATCCGCGCACTGGCGGAGATCGCCAAGCGCTCCCTGCCCAACCTCGTAGCCTCGGATATCGGGTTTGCTCTCGCCCCTCGACTGAATGCCGCAGGCCGCCTGGATGATATGAGTCTGGGTATCGAATGTCTGCTCACCGACTCGTTGCGTCGGGCTCAACAAATAGCAAAGCAGCTAGACCAGCTCAATCACGAACGGCGCTCGATTGAGCAGACGATGAAAATTCAGGCTGACACCCTGCTTGATCGACTGCATCTCAATACCGAGGGGGTTCTGCCGACAGGGCTTTGCCTCTATGATGAGGCGTGGCACCAGGGAGTGGTGGGTATCCTGGCTTCCCGCATCATGTCGCAATATCATCGTCCGGTGATTGCATTCGCCAAAGGGGACTCAGGCACCCTAAAAGGCTCTGCGCGCTCTATCGTCGGGCTACATATGCGCGACCTGCTGGCAGGCATCGCGAGCCAGAATCCCGGCCTGATCACCCGATTTGGGGGGCATGCCATGGCTGCCGGACTGACCGTCTCAGAGACTGAATACCCTCGCTTCAAGCAGGTTTTTGAGGAACAGACAGCGGAGGAATTGAGCCCTGAAATGCTCGAAGGCGTAGTATTAACCGATGGTGAGCTGCTGCCCCATGAGCTGAACCTGGAGATGGCGGAGATCATACGCAACGGAGGGCCCTGGGGTCAGGGATTCCCGGAACCGCTGTTTGAGGGCTATTTCGATCTCCAACAGCAGCGTGTGGTGGGGGAAGGTCATCTTAAATTGCAGTTGTCATCCACCAACGGCGCCTGGACAATCAAGGCGATCGCCTTCAATCAGCCGCCGTTATCAGATTCTGATCGGCAGATTCAATTGACTTACAGGCTGGATGTGAATGAATTTCGTGGTAAGCGGTCGCCGCAATTAATCGTGGAGACTATCCAATCGACAAGTTAGAGGAACAAGAAGCGGGATTCGAACAACCCAGCAAGAGTGAGATCAAGCGAGAGATGTTGGCGCTGCAGCAGCTTGGTGAGCGTCTCACTACACTCTCTCCCTCTGTGTTGGCACGTATGCCCTTGAGTGCAGCCCTGCAAGCGGCGCTGGAAGAGAGTAGGCGGATCAAATCACTGAATGCCCTGCGTCGACACTACCGGCGTCTGGGCAAGTTGCTACGCGAAGAAGACCTTGACTCGATCCGGCAGGTAATCGGTGAGATCGATAATCAACATCAGGCGGATGTCAGCCGGTTCCATGTCTTGGAGCGGTGGCGGGATAGACTGTTGGATGAGCGGAGTGATGCTTTTGGTGAATTCATGCAGGCCTATCCAGGGGCGGACCGGCAACACTTGAGGCATTTGATACAGGCCACGCGACGGGAGCGTGAGCAGGCCCGTCCTCCAGTCTCTTATCGTAAATTATTCAAATACTTGAGAGAGGTGGCAGGGATTTGAAGCTGCCCTGGAATCCTGCTCAATGACCAGTGGGATAGGGCCCATTGCCAGAATCCTTCGGTGGTCTCTGGACGCTCGGGTGGTAACGGCTGGTTGAGAAAGGCGAGGGCACGCAAGAGGGCTTCCATCGGCTGTTTCGGATCCACTGGGGTGTCTTTGAACTGCTTGCTCAACTTTCGACCCTGATCATCGACGGCCAAGGGTAGGTGGATATAGCGGGGATGGGGCAGCTGTAGCAATTGCTGCAGATAGTGCTGCCTGGGGGTGGAACTGAGGAGATCCGCCCCCCGAACAATGTCTGTTATCCCTTGCCAGGCGTCGTCGATTACCACCGCAAGCTGATAGGCATGGAAGCCATCGGCCCGGCGAATAACGAAATCTCCGATCTCACTGTTGAGCTGCTGGCTGATCCGGCCCTGCAGACTATCCGCGATAGTGATTGCCTCATCGGTGGTAACTACGCGAATAGTTCTCTGGGTACGTCCCTCCGTTATGCCATCACGGCAGGTACCTGGGTAGATCATCCCTTCGGAGCCATATTTGGCCTGCTTTTCGATCAATTTACGGGAACAGCCGCAGGGATAGGCAAGCTGCGCCTGAACCAGCCTGTCGATCGCTTCGGTATAAGCCTTGGTTCGCTGGCTCTGGTAGATGACATCTCCGTCCCAATGGAAGCCGAAGCACTCCAAGGTCAGCAGGATCGATTTGGCTGCCCCCTTTATCTCCCGTGTGCGGTCCAGGTCCTCCATCCGCACATACCACTCGCCATGGTGGCTGCGGGCATCCAGATAGCTGCCCATTGCCGCTACCAGTGAGCCAAAATGGAGTTCACCGCTGGGAGAGGGGGCAAATCGCCCCCTATAGCCTCTGTTATTGTCAAGATCGGCCATTTCCGCCTCTATGTCCCAATGGCTCAAGCATAAATTCGTCGAGATAGAAAACGCAAAAACCGGCTGCCGCCGGTTTTTTTGTGGCGCAGATTGAAGCCGATGCTATCCCATCTGTTTTTCGCGAATCTCATCGAGGGTTTTACAATCGATACACTGGGTCGCGGTGGGGCGTGCCTCGAGTCGTCTGATGCCGATCTCCACGCCACAGGACTCGCAATAACCATATTCGTGGTTATCGAGCTTCTCGATGGCCTCATCGATCTTTTTGATCAGTTTACGCTCCCGGTCACGGGTGCGCAGCTCCAGGCTGAACTCCGATTCCTGGGTGGCACGATCGTTGGGGTCAGGAAAATTGGCGGCTTCGTCCTGCATATGATGCACGGTACGGTCGACCTCCTGCATCAGGTTGGATTTCCACGCATCCAGGATGGCGCGGAAATGAGCCTCCTGTTCCTCATTCATGTATTCTTCGTCCTTTACGGACTCATAGGGCTCAATGC
>JASFJX010000006.1:0-18039 GCA_050119385.1 Candidatus Thiodiazotropha sp.
TGGATCGGGTACGATTTCAAACTCGGTTTTCTGCTGAGCCGCCAGCTTGGAGGGACTCTGTTTGCTGGGGCGTCCATGGCGGTATTCGTAGCGGATCACCGCCTCTTTGTGATCCCCCCAATCCTTTTCCGCCACGATGGCGTGGTAGTTGTTCATGCCGGTCTTGGGCATGGTCACGCTGCCGTGTTCGAGGGTGAGTGCCTCTGTCGATAAGTCCGGTTTCCACAAGGTGATTCTGGCGCCATCGCCATTCTCCAGAAAGATTCGTTTTTCACCCCGGTGGCCATGGGCGGATTCGGTTTGTGCAGGGGGCGATACCCCCTCTGCGGCGAGGGTTACGCCGCAGAGGGAGAGCAGGGTGGTTGGTATCAGAGCAGCTAAAAATCGCCGATACATGAGTTATGATCCTGAAAAGTTATAGCTGTAGCTGAGCATGGCATTACGCGGTGAGGCCGCGGAGTAGGTCTTGTCTCCGCTGGTACTCTTCTTCACTTCGAGGGCGTAACGTTTGTCGAACAGGTTCTCCACATTCAGCGAGATATTGTGGGGGCCGGTCTGGTAGCTCAACAGCAGATTGGTGACAAAGTCGTAGCCGCCATATGTTTCCGAATTGGCGTTGTCGACGTAGTAGCTACCCCAGCTGTTGCTGCGCAATACCGCTTTGAAACCGATTGGGTGGCTATAGCCTATGCCGAGGCCATACTGCTGCCTTGGTATATAGGGGAGCTGGTTACCGGATCGGTCAACGGGGGTTTGTGTCCCTCCAGTGCGTACCAGCTCCTCGAAGTTACTGAAGCTGTAATCGCTATAGGCAAAACTGCCTTCCAACCAGAAGTCTCGGGTGAGATCGTAGCGTCCGCTCAATTCCAGTCCCTTCTTCAGGGTCTCGCCGGCGTTTTGAAACTCGGTGGTCAGATCCTCATCCAAAACCGAGACGATCTCATCACTGACCCTGGTGCGGTAGATGGCAAGATCGAAAGTCCAGTTCTGCGAGCGCCCCTTCAATCCGACCTCAACGTTGCGGGCCGTTGCGGCATCGAGTTTCGGGTTGCTCTGGATCTCCGATTCCGAGGGGACCTGTCCCGACTGTGCGATCACGCCATAAAGATTTAACAACCTGTTGAGTTCATAAGTGATGCCCAACTTGGGAGAGAAGAGGTTGAAGGTTTTATCGGTTTTGGTGATTTCAGCTGTATCGAAGAAGGTATAGCTTTCAGCGCCATAGCTGTATTCGCCATAAGCGGTATTGTCGATCTTGAAACTGTTGCGATCGTAGCGGAATCCGACATCGATCGCAGTGCGCTGATTCGGTTGCAGGGTCTCCTGGACAAACAGGCCATACAGGGTGTTAGTGGCATCCTCCTCCTCGAGCAATTCGCCGGCTTCATCGGAAAGGGTGTTGAGGATGGTCTCGGGGCCCGTCGGGTTCCAGGCCGGCGGTGGACTGGTTTCAACATCCGCGTAGGTATACTTTTTCGAATCCTGGGTGTCGTCGCGACGGGCGGTTACACCGGCAACCAAGGTGCTTGGCCCCCAGAGTTGATGCTTGTGCGCGATCTCCAGGTCGGTTCCGAGTACAGTGGTGCCGGGGTTGTCATTGATCGCGCCGGTGACCGGGTGGTAGTGATCCCAGAGGTTGGCGTAGATGCGCGGTTTCAGGGTCAGGTCCCCTATCTCCTGCTCATAGCGGGAGTTAAAGAACCAGATCGTCGAGTAGCGACCGCTATGCCGCCAGGGACTGCTGGTGGTATCTTTCTGTTCGCCGGTCTCCAGGTAGCTCTCGAATTCACTCTCATCCATATTACCGGGTATTTGCAGATCCGCTTCGTGATAACTCAGCTCCGATTCAAGAGTGGCGCCGTTGTCGAGCAGATAACCGTGTTTGAAGGCAAGTTGTTTTGATTCGAATTCGTTCCAATCCCGCCAGTCGTTGTCGGTCTTGCGATAGGAGGCAGTCAGCGAGAAGGCGTTACTTTCATTGATGTCGCCGGCAAGCCGGCCATGTAGATTGCTCTGACCGTACTCTCCGACACCCAGCTTGATTCGGTTGCTGTCGGTGTCAAACACTGATTTTGAGATGATCTGGATAGTGCCGCCGGCGGAACCTGCGCCGAACAGCGATCCCGGTCCCTTGGTGATCTCGATGCGTTCGATATCCTGGGTGTCGATAAAGTCGAACCGGGAGAAGCTGTCCGGATCGGTCATCGGTACACCGTCGCGTATGACCATAATCTCTCGCACGCCATAGTTGGCCTTTTGACCGGCTCCCCGAATGATCAGGCGACTGTCGTAGGCCGAATTCTTGGAGTTGATCAGTACCCCTGGGCTGCCTTCGATGGCGTCCTTGATATTGAACATTTTTTCATTTTCGATACGTTCGGCGTCGATCACATCGATGGAGCCGGCAACATCCTGGGTGCGCCGTTCGACACGTGACGCGGTGACACTGATGACGTCATATTCTTCTTCATTATTTGACTCTGCAACGTCATTCCCTTCAGCTGCATAGGTGGTGTGATGAAAAAAGGTTAAGGAAAAAATGAGAGGGTATTTCAGCTTATTGATTCTTAGCAAGGGGTTCATACAACTTTTTATCCGTATATATATCAGGCATAGGTTCACCTCCATGTGCCATTTGCCTGGGGAAACAGTGCGTCCATGGACAGTAATCCCAGATACTTAAGCAAATAGTGGACCAATCGCTAAGCTACGGATTTGTAAGAAATTAATAGATTGGGATGTCTGGGTGTGTGGGGTATATCACGCAATAATGAGTTATATCGCATAGCGATACATTGTGTGGGCGCTTCCCCGAGCGTCCCTTTAGGAAAAACGTAAGATGGGTTAGGCTTTGCTGTCCTACATTATGCACTGAAGCACAATGCCTTAACTCAATCATTAAGGGATCATTACCATGTCATCGGAAAGCTCTTCAGACAAACTCGATCGCATCGTTGCGGAGGCGCAGCGCAACCGGGAACAGCGGGAAAAGGGTTACCGGGAGCGGGCGCTGAAGATGTACCCCTGGATTTGCGGGCGCTGCGCACGCGAGTTCACCCGCGAAAACCTGCGTGAACTGACAGTGCATCACCGCGATCATAATCACGACAACAACCCACCTGATGGTAGCAACTGGGAGTTGCTGTGCATCTACTGTCATGACAACGAGCATTCCCGCTACAAGGATTCCGCCTACGGCGATGTTACCGACAAAAAGCAGACAAACACCGCCACACATAACCCGTTCGCGGACCTGGCGACTATGCTCAAGGAGAAGAAGTAGCCAATGTCGAATATTGAATTTTCAAAGGATGAAAAGGAACACATCGTCCACAAGATCAAGCGCTACTTCAGCGAGGAACTCGATCAGGAGATCGGTCAATTCGATGCGGAATTTCTCCTGGATTTCTTTTCCAAGGAGATAGGGCCCTACTACTATAACCGCGGGTTGTATGATGCTCGAGCCGTGCTGGAGAGCCGGCTTGGAAACATAGACGAGGCTCTCTATGAGATTGAGAAGCCGACTGAACTCGTCCGGTAAGCGCAACATGCACTGTAATTGGAACCAGAGTCAATACACATGTAATGCCGGTATTCGTGTCTGTTTCGCACTGTAGACCTATGCTAAAAATGCGTGTTTGCGGCCAACAGCGGACCAATATCGTGTTCTCTCCCCTATTGCTAGGTATTTTTTACGTTGCTAGTGACATTAAATTGAAGTCAGATTCGTTAACCTGAAATCCAAACTGTAGATATGTTCGAATGGAGAAGGAAAGTGTCTGACGCCAAAAAACTCACCGGCTCGGTAGGAGAAAATGCAAAAAACGCAGCGGTCGATGTAAAAAATGTAAAAACTTTGTTGAATTCCGCCGCATATTTGACAGGTAGTAAGCTGCTGACTGTTAATGATAGTATGGATACCGATACCATTAGCGCAATTGAAATAATTCAAAAAGTCGTTTTAAAATTCGGCCATCCTGATGGCCGGATTGATCCGGGTGGCAAGACTATCAAGGCATTGAACGAGATAAACAAGCAGGTAAACGGAAGCCTGATTGCTTGGCCGCTCAAACAGAATGTCATACGTGGCCGTATTCTGAATAACACCTTTGGAATGGTACGTAACGGCGGCAAGAAGCCCCACCAGGGATGGGATTTCGAAGCAAAGATTGGTACGCCATCGTTCGCGGTCTGTTACGGAAAGGTTGTATTCGTTAGGGATGTAGGCGCCTACGGTAAACAGTTGTGTATTTCATTTATACATAATAAAAAAACCTACTATGCTTTTTATGCTCACATGAAAAGCATATCAGTCAGTAGTGGAAATATCGTTACCATCAAACAACGGATCGGTCAGACAGGGAACAGTGGCAATGCAATAACTTTACCCCGCAGCGAAGATCACCTGCATTTTGAAATAAGGACAAATGCCTACGCTGGGCTTGGATTGGGTGGACGCGTAAGTCCGATGAAAATTTATAAAAAATGTCCACTAAAGAGCCCTGCAATCCAAAACTAATATGAAAATATTTAATTAAATGAACTACCGCAAATTTAGCATACAATCAGGGTTAATATGTGTTTGCCTGCTTTTGGTTGCCTGCAACCAGAAAGCAACCGCGATCAAACTCAACGCTAGTAGTGCATCCGCGCCCATTCAGTATGAACGCAAGCTTCTGCCGGAAGATAAAAACGACTATATATCATTGGGATTAACGAATTGCCAAAGCGGCATACAAATTTCAGCAAAACAAACGATTATCGCTTGCCGTAATAAGGCGCTTGACACAACGACTGACTATGGGCTTCGCCTGTTTTTGATTAATTTATCCAGATCGAAGCCGACGATAGACTATTATTCCCATGGAGTTCAGGATGCATACTATATGAAACTATCCGGCTTCGTTAATAGCAATTCGAAAAAACCGGAACTGATCATGGCTGAATATGGTGCTGAATACAGTTATGGTGTGAATGTCTTTACGCTGAAGGGCGATAAAATAAATTTTCTTGGTGTGATTGAGGAGGTTGTCAACATTGATGAGAATGCCGCATCAGTTGTTCCCTATATTTCGATCACGGAATCGGCAGGCGAAATCCGTTTCACTTTCATTCGCGATGTCCTGCAAATAAACAAGCAAGGCGAGTATATTCCCGTACCCAAAGAGAAGATTAAGTATATATCCAGTCAACAAGGTGGTTTTCATAAAGAAGAAATTACTCGCGAGTAACAATCAGTTTGCTGGCGTGTTTCAGAATATTCATAATATGAATTGCCTCGTCAGAAAAATTGGCTCTTCAGGAAAATATGTGGGTAGCTTTGAATGATAAAATGTCACCAACCTATGGATGGCTGGCACCATTTACACCAGTTCTAATCAGGTTCGTTGATTTTGCTGCAATCGATCCACTGTTGTCCGGTCCAGGCCTCAAAAGGGCGAAAACGGGACTTGTAGCTCATTTTGTCACAGGCTTTGATCCAGAATCCCGGATAGACCCATTCCAGGCCGAGCTTTCGGGAATAGTCGATCTGCCACAATAGGGCGAAGATACCTAGACCATCACGCGACAACTCCGGATCGAAGAAGGTGTACACCGATGAGGTACCATTTGGAAGTAGGTCACTGACAGCAACGGCGGCAAGTTTGCCCGCTTTATGGAATTCGATGAATTGTGTTTCTGCCCATTCGCAGGTAAGAAATTGAGAATACTGTCCTGGGCTGTTGCAGACCATATCGCCATCGGGGTGACGCTCCAGTAGGTATTGCTGATAGAGCTGATAGTGCGATTCATTAAATTCGGCAGGACCGGGATTTACATCATAGTGTGGCAGGTTGCGCTTCCAGATGCGACGTTGACTACGCGATGGTTGAAACCGCGCTGTCGGTACCCTCAGGGAGATACAATCATTACAGTAGGGACAGGCCGGTTGATAGAGATAGCAACCGCTGCGGCGAAAGCCCCGGTCGATTAACTGCTGATAGAGATGTGGAGTGACTTTCGCGTTTGGATCGAGAAACAGATTACGTGCCTCGCGCCCGGGTAGATAGGAGCAGTCATGAGTCTGACTCATGTAGAGTGCGTAGTTCCCTTCCTGTTCGAATCCTGGAGGCGAGTTCAGCATAAATCGATCTCCGGATAATGTTTGCCCTCTGCTGCCCAGCTGCCGGATCTTCCCGGGAGCCTGGTCCAGCGATCGAGGTCGGCGCAGAAACTGGACCTGGGAATCTCTTCGGCCCCAAGGCTGGCGAGATGTCTGGTGTAGACTTGACAGTCGATCATCTTATATCCCCACTGGGATAGTTTCTGACTAAGGTGGACCAGTGCAATTTTTGAGCTGTCCGTGGCACGGCTGAACATCGATTCACCAAAGAATACAGCTCCTAGGGCCATGCCGTAGAGCCCCCCTACCAGCTCATCGTCTAGCCAGACCTCTACAGAATGGGCCAGTCCCAACTCATGTTGCTGATGATAGGCATTGATCATCTCGGGGACCAACCATGTTCCCGGTGAGTTTTCTCGAGGAGCCGCGCAACCCATGATTACGGCCTCGAAATCGTGATCAAAGGATACTTTATAGACCTTTTTTCTTAACACTTTTCTCAGACTGCGACTGATTTTTATCTTTTCAGGATAGAGTACCGTTCGTGGGTCTGGTGACCACCAAAGAATAGGTTCACCCTCAGTAAACCAGGGGAATATACCCAGTTGATAGGCCTGAATCAGTCGCTGAGGTGTCAGGTCGCCACCCACCGCCAACAAACCATCCGGCTCGCGTTCAGCGAGGGAGACGTCAGGAAATGGTGTGTTCGGGTTGTCGTCAAGTACAAAAATCATTGTTTGCCGATACGCAGGGCCTAAAGTAATTTTAACAGCTACTTGTTTTCTCGATAAAAAATTCGCATTATTCTTAGGAGCTGTAAACACCTGTGAAGCTGTTTTTGCCAACTGAATCGTGTTTACGTGCCGTTAAATGAAAATTTGAGTAACACTGGCTATTATGGGCTAAATCATAACAATTGATTCTAGTTGGTAGGTGTCTCAATAATAATATTAAGTCTAATGGAGTGAGGCCTTGGCAGACAGTGTGAGATACTTGCAGATTGGTGATGTCCTGCAGTTGCAATGGGCGCCACCCAGTGTAAACACTGAGCGCTATTCCGCTACCCTGGTTGGTTTTCTGCCCGGGCAGAGCCTGGTGATTACGACACCGCGTAAACAGGGAAAGCCGATTATCGTCAGGGATGGTCAGAGCTTTACGGTCAGAATGCTACAGGGCAGTAATATCTTCGGTTTTGTCTCGCAAGTACTGAATGCTTCATCCAAACCCTATCCCCATATCCATCTCTCCTATCCGTCGGATGTCGAGAGCGCCGTAGTGCGCAATGCACCCCGGGTACCGACAGAAATCGACGCCGAAGTTATTTGGCCCCAGGCTACTTCGGGGGCTGAGGAGAAACGCACTGTCACGATAAGCGATATCAGTAGTACAGGCGCCCGGATAATAGACGGGAAAATACTAGGCAAGGTCGGGGACGTAATCCAAGTGACTTATAAATTGTCGGTATGTGGTGGAGAGGACATTCTGAAGCTCATGAGTATCATTCGCAATATTCGTCAGGTTGCGGATAGGGATGGACGCAACACCTATGTCCACGGCTTGGAATTCCGCGGTCTGAATCGATTTCAACATTTGGTACTCTGCTCCTATGTGTTGGGAAGTATTGCCAGGGAGAGGGGCTGAGGTTGTATCGACTGTCGGTAGAGTTTGTCGACGATTCGATTCAAACGGTGCTGTTGCTTCTCGTCTACAGGGAGCTGCTCACAGTAATATTTTGCACTCTCCAGATCCTTGCTGATGTGCTCGTGGTATTTGGCAAGTTGTTCCGTAGCGCTTCGACAGCCGCTCTGGGATAAGGCTTCCCAGGTTTCTACTGCCAACGCCAAGTTGCCGTAACGCCTGGCGAGTTGGCTAAGCAATCTCTTGCCGCTCGGTGAGAGTGTCTGCCGTTGCCCCTTTAACAAGGTATAGGCAGCTGCCGTGTCGCTGTCAGCTAACCAGCGAGCGAGGGCGGCTATATCTACGTCATGGTATTGCGGTTGTTGTATGACACGAGTCAGCACCGCGTGGGCCATGGCAAGAGAGAGAATGTCCTGGAGGTTATGTTCCACAACCCGAAGCAGTTGCGCCCTGTTGCCCGTTCTGACAAAGTCGAACCAGGCTTCTGGGGCTTCAGAACCCGGCAGGTCGTTATGTCTTCTCAGGCCGAGTAAGCGCTGTTCCAGGGTAAGCAGCCGGCAATCCGGCCACTTGCCGCCAAACAGCCGACGTACGGCATGCAACAGGTCGAGGTGGTGCAGCTGATCCAACATCTCCGGTATACCGCGCATACGGTAGCGTGTCTTCATCAGCGGGAGGTCATAACACTTGCCGTTGTAGCTCACCAGCCTGTCCTCTAATCTGAGCATACTGCTTATGGCCTCGAGCATGGCTGTTTCACCGGCAAAGCGGGTGATCAGATATTGAGTTACCACCAGGTTATCCTGTTCAACCAGGGCATAGCCGAACAGGAAAGCGAGACTGCCGCTACCACCCGAGAGTCCCGTGGTCTCGGTATCGAAGTAGACCTGGCGGCGGTTTGCCAGCCCTTTGTCGCCGGGTAGGATGGGTTGTTGCCGCAGTAGCGAGAGAGGGTGGCGCCCAATCGATCCATGTAGTGGTATGCGACGGCATATCCGGATTAGCCCCTCGCTGACCTGATGCCCCTTTAACTGCCTGACAAGCGTCTTCTCTTTTGATCTGTGGTGCTGTGTTTTCGAACCATGAGCGGGGCGAGTTCGGTCGATCCGGGCTAAGCGCTGCTGCAGCTCAGTGGGTGATGCAACAGGCAGTTGCTGCCGATTCTCTTTTAATGCCTGAAGGCGGGATAGTTTTGCTCTAAGAGTCATCGTCTGTTAACAGTGACAATACTTCAAGGGCAGCCTGCTTGGGTGAGTAATTCCGCATCTCATCGCTGGCCAGGATGGGGCCGATGCAACTGGGACAGCCATGGCTGCAGCTGCACTCAGCGACAAGCTGCTGAGCATCATGAACGATGGTGTCACGGCTTTCGCACAAGGGCGATGAGAGTCCGATGCCTCCAGGATAGTTGTCGTAGAGAAACAGGGTGGGTGTGAAGCGATCCAGACGTGCAGGATCAATCATCTCATCCTCATTGTTGCGTATCTCACCCCGCCCAGTAGTATGTATTGTGGCGAACCAGCGGGCGTTGCTATCCCCCACCGCCTTGCCGATATCCCCGGGTTCGGCAAGCATGCGCATGGTGGCAATGATATGCAGGGCGTAACTGGCGCCGAGAAATCCATCCAAGGCTAATTGGCGTGAGTCGAACGCGGTCTCCAGTGCCTGGGGATTTACCTGCCACCATACGGCGGTGGTGTGCATTTCCTGGTCTGGCAGCTCGATTTTTCCATAACCTACGTTTTCATGGCTGTAGTAGCGGATTTTCTTATAACCGGTTATGCGCTTCACCAGATGGACCTCGCCTTGGGCCACTCCGTGACGGCTGAATTTATACTCCTCGAAGGGCTCGAGAATCTTCAGGCGGGTATAGTCGATGGCATCGGTGTAATAGTCGGCCCGGGTGCGGGTGACGAATGCCTTGCGTCCCTCCCAATCGAGCTTTTCAACCTGAAAGGGAGTGGATTGCACCATATAAATCGCCCCTTCATAGATGGTCATCGGCGCGGAGCTATAGTCGACTTCGGCAATCACGGTTTTGGCGCCCCCGCTAGTATCCACCACCACGAAATTACCTTCTGCCACCGAACGCAGGCTGACGCTGTTAGCCGGATAGCTGTCGCTCATCCAGTGCCACTCATCAGCCTCCCGGTGCAGGATGTCGTGCTCCTCAAGATAGGCAAGCATCTCGCTCAGAGGTTGGTTACCAAACTCTTCTCCATCCTTAAAGGGCAGTTCGAATGCGGCGCAGCGAACATGATCGAGCAAGATCAACAACTGATCGGCATCGATACGCGCCTGTTCCGGGGAGGCGCCAAGAAAAAACTCGGGATTGCGAATGATATATTGATCCAGCGGTAGGCTACTGGCCACCAGCACGCCAACCGCGGTGCGCTGGCGCCTGCCGGCGCGCCCAAGGCGTTGCCAGGTAGCTGCAATCGTGCCTGGGTAGCCGTTGAGTACGCAGAGATCGAGGGCACCGATATCGACGCCCAGCTCCAACGCTGAGGTGGAGACCACACAATCGAGTTTACCGTCACGCAGTCGGCGCTCCATATCGCGTCGTTCAGTGGGTAGGTAGCCGCCCCGGTAGGCAGCGATCCTGGCTGGGTGTCGGGGGTCTTGGTCAAAGGCATCCTTGAGATACTTGGTCAGAACCTCAACCATCAGTCGGGAGCGGGCGAAGACAATGCTCTTCAATCCCTGATCCAATGCCAGTCTGGTAATACGCGTGGTCTGAGAACGGGCGGAAGCACGGATGCCCAGGTCGGGATTGACCACCGGCGGGTTCCACAGCAACAGGTGTTTGCTTCCCTGTGGCGCACCGCTCTCGGTGATTGCATTGACTTCATCACCGATCAGTTCGCCTGCCAGCTGGGCAGGATTGGCGATGGTTGCTGAGCAGAGAATGAACAACGGATCGGAGCCGTAGAACCGGCAGATCCGCCGCAGACGCCGCATTACATTCGCCACATGGGAGCCGAAAACACCGCGATAGCTGTGCATCTCGTCGATCACCACATAACGCAGTGATTCGAAGAACTGCGCCCATTTGGTATGGTGAGGCAGGATGCCCTGGTGCAACATATCCGGATTCGAGACCACGATATCGCCGCGGGTACGTACCGCCTTACGGGCGTCACCCGGAGTGTCGCCATCAAAGGTGAAGGCACGCACTCCCAGTTCGGCAGCCTGGTTTAGGGCGCTCAACTCGGCTACCTGGTCCTGGGCAAGAGCCTTGGTGGGAAAGAGGTAGAGGGCTTTGGCCTGTGCCTGCAGGGTCGCTTGAAGCACCGGCAGGTTGTAGCAGAGGGTCTTGCCTGATGCCGTGGGAGTGATGATTACCGTATGCCGGCCTTGCTGCACCGATACCCAGGCGGCGGCCTGATGCGTGTAGAGTTGCTCGATTCCTCGTTCTCGCAAGGCATCCATGAGTCGGGAGTCTAATTCATGGGGCAGGGGACGATAGTCTCCCTGCTTGGGGGGAAGTACGAGCTCCCCCGTGATATGCTCAGCATATTTACTACGCAATTTGGCGGCAAAATAATCAGCTGGATCTAGACCGCTAAGCGGGTTAGCGGCGGTCATGGGTGCTGTGTTGATACTCATGGCTGTTCTCTTCCTGTTCTCTTGGTATAGAATAGAGAACAAGCGGAGAACAAATCAAGGACCACAATGAAATTGACCCGACGTCAGCAGGAGATTTACCAGACCTTGCGCGACAATCTCGAGCACTACGAACAAGCCCCCACCTATGACGAACTCTGTCGGCTACTTGGGCTGAAATCCCGTGGTTCACTGCATAAGCATATCCAGGCATTGGTAGAGGCGGGATTGGTGGAACCCATGGAGGGACTGAAACGGGGCATACGCCTGGTTGAACCTGGCAGGGAGGAGGGTATACCCTATTTCGGTCGTATCGCAGCGGGCAGACCGATTGAAGCCATAGCCCAGGCAGAACCGATGCAGGTTCCTCATGAGTTGCTGGGAAAGGGGCCCTGTTACGTACTCCAGGTGTCCGGGGATTCGATGATCGATGAGGGGATCTACGATGGGGACTATGTGGTTATCGAGCAGCAGGAGCAGGCACGCAATGGTGATATCGTAGTGGCACTGATCCGCAACGAGGAGGCAACCCTGAAAAGAATCGAGCAGTGTCCTGGACGAGTCATACTTCATCCCGCTAACACGACGATGACAGCAATGGTCTATGAACCGGATGAGGTGAAAATTCAGGGGGTTTTACGGGGGTTACTTAGAGCATATCCTTAACAAGAGTTCAAAATAGTCATCGTAACTGTCCTCGATTCTGTGAAATCCGCTAACGATTCCCGGTGGCCGCATTCACATGGTATGCAATCGTAACTGTGACAATATGCAAGGATAACGTTACAAAAAGTGAATGATCGGCATACAAGCGACTTGTATGATTTGTCAGGGGAGAAAGATTCCGGCTGCCATGCCGATAGATAATAGAGACACAGATGGATTCAGACCTGATCAACAGTTAAACAATGAACCTGCAAGGCTATCTGCGCCATATTGAGCGCCTCAACACATGGGAACCTCAGCATTTCAAATCTCTCTTTTTTCAGGGGCAGCGTATCGGGCGCCTCAAGCGGCCTGTATGGGAGGCCCTGGCTAACTGGCCGGATGCCTTCAGAGAAGATGAGCAGGGTGTTCACCTCATGGCACAATACGACAGCTTCGCGGCGCGTAGCCAATTGTTGGCGGAGATTACCACCGACTTATTGGGGGAAGGGATTATTTCTCATGTTCACGGTGAGCAATACCCGGTTACTCATGGCGGCAGGGAGACGGCAATAGCTACAGTTGATCGAGCCAGTGCGCCCTATTTCGGATTGAGGGCCTATGGCCAGCATCTGAATGGTTTCGTTCGTGAAGGTGGCGTGTTGAAACTATGGATAGCAAAACGCGCGGCCGACCGGCGTAATTATCCCGACTGTCTGGACAATATGGTTGCGGGGGGGCTACCCCATAACCTCACCTTAGCTGAGAATCTGCGCAAGGAGTGTATGGAGGAAGCCAATGTGCCGCCTGCGCTGGCAAATCGAGCGATTTCCGTTGGGGTCCTGACCTACTGTACCGAGACAGATGTTGGGCTGAAGCCCGATACGCTCTATTGTTATGATCTTGAACTTCCAGTCGATTTCAAACCAGCTAACAGTGACGGAGAGGTGGCGGAGTTCATGTTGTTGCCGGTTGATGAGGTGGCAAAACTGGTTGCCGAGACCGATGAATTCAAGCTCAACTGCAATCTGGTCGTGATTGACTTTTTAGTGCGTCATGGGATTATAAATCCTGAAGCGGCCGGTTATCTGGATCTGGTGCAGGGGCTGCACGAAAATATATGATGCTGGTGGGATTCTAATCTTGCGGCGCAGTACACCTTTTAGGTACTAAATTGAACCAGTGGTGGAGTAATCCAGTCTAAACTAGCTCTTAATTTACTATGATGTTAATAAAACGCCGACTGTTAATGCGTAAACAAAGACCAGGTAGTTACATGAGAATTTTCAAGGCTTTTCTGTTCAGCTCGCTGTTTCTTATTGGCACTACGGCACTTTGGGCCAATCGCCAAGCCATTCCGATCAGCGAACTGCAACCGACCTCAGAGCAGCAGCAGACGGCAAATGTCATCGTCAAGGTTATTGAAAAATACCATTACAAAGAGGTAGCGCTCGACGATGCCATGTCAAAGATGATACTCGATCGCTATTATGAGGCGCTAGACCCCAACCGCTCTTTTTTCCTCGCCAAGGATATCACTCGTTTCTCCCTCTATCAGGATAAGCTCGATGACTACCTGAAGAATGGCAGAATTGAACCCGCCTTCGAGATCTTCCGCCTGTATCGAAAACGTGTGGCGGAGGCGGTATCCTACGCAGAAAAACTGGTGGATAAGGAGTTTGATTTCACCATCGATGAGAGCTATCGGTTCGAGCGGGATGACGAACCCTGGCCGCAGACCCGTACTGAACTGCAAGAGATCTGGCGCAAACGGGTAAAGAATGATTTTCTCAATTTACGCCTGATGGACAAAAAGGACGATGAGATTCGAAAAACGCTACATGAACGCTACAAACGTCTACTGAGCCGTGTGGAGCAGTTCGATACCAACGATATTTTTCAGACCTTCATCAATGCCTATACCCTGAGCCTGGAACCCCACACTAGCTATATGTCGCCGAGCACATCGGAGAACTTCGATATCAGTATGCGTTTATCCCTGGAAGGCATTGGCGCAGTACTCAAGGATGAAGACGGCTTTACCGTTGTACAGAAGACTGTGATAGGTGGGCCGGCTGAACAGAGTGATCAGTTACATTCGGGTGACCGCATCGTCGGTGTAGGACAGGGATTGGAGGGCGAAATCATCGATATCGTCGGTTGGCGTCTGCAGGATGTGGTTGAGCAGATCCGTGGACCCAAGGGTTCGGTTGTCAGACTCGATATCCAGCCAAAGGGGACTGAGGTTGGCTCCAAGCGCAAGACCATCACTCTGGTGCGCAACAAGATCAAGTTGGAGGAGCAAGCGGCGAAAAGCTATATCATCGATAACCTGGACGACATGAAGGGCATGCGTGTCGGGGTAGTTGAGGTGCCGACTTTTTACCGTGATTTCGCTGCAGAAGCGAGGGGGGAAGAAGATTTCCGTAGTACTACCAGGGATGTGCGCAACCTTCTGGGTGATCTTAAGAAGCAGGGTGTCGACGGAATCGTCATAGATCTGCGGGAGAACGGCGGTGGCTCGCTCACAGAAGCAACCGAACTGACTGGCCTGTTTATCGACTCCGGACCGGTGGTTCAGATCAAGGATGCCTTCGGCAAGATCGAGGTCGAGCAGGATCCGGATAAAACCATAGCCTACGAAGGGCCTTTGGCGGTTTTGGTTGATCGCAACAGTGCCTCGGCCTCCGAGATATTTACCGGTGCCATCCAGGATTATAAGCGGGGTATCGTCATAGGCGAGCCCACGTTTGGCAAGGGAACGGTACAAACTCTGGTGGACCTGGGGCGTTTTGTACCGGGCCGCAAAAAGGACCTGGGCAGATTGAGGCTGACCATGGCGCAATTTTTCCGTATCAATGGCGGTAGCACCCAACATCGGGGGGTGGTACCGGACATACAGTTTCCAATGGCGAAGTACTCGGAAGATTATGGTGAGCGTTCATTGGAGAATGCGCTACCCTGGGCCCAGATAAGCCCCGCCAATTTTGTGGCCAAAGGGAAATGGGCGTTACCCCACCTCATGGACAATCATATAAGCCGGGTTGAACATGATCCGGGATTCGAGATGCTGGTCGATCGTGAAAAACGCTTCAAGGCGTTGGATAAGCGTGTCGAAATAAGCCTGCTTGAGAGTCGCCGTCGTTCTGAATGGGATGATCAAGAGCAGGAACAACTGATACACCAGAACCGCTTCAGGGCCTCACAAGGCATGGATGAAATCAAATCCATCGATCAGGAAAACCAGGATGAAGAGGTGGATGATAAGGAGTCGGAAGCGACTCAACGCATCGAGTTGAATGAAGCTGCCCGTATTCTGGCAGACTCTATCCGGATGCGGGCGCCAATGGCAGTAATGCGTTAATCGCCCGTTAAGTGGTGTAATAAGCTTGCTTACCAAAGGATGAATAATGGTATGATGCGCGCCTTCTGTCCGCACCTGTGTGCATTGCCAATTACCTAGCCTATTATATTGTCTTATTGGCATGTTTATTAGTTAAGTCAGAACCATCCTTTTGTTCTGGCCTGAATCCGATTTTAGATGGACTGCTCCTGGTTTGTATAAGTTACTCGAAGAACGTTTGGAAAAACTGCGCCAAGCAGGTCAGGTCGGGCTGCTAAGGGGGGGGCTTATCGGTCTGGAGAAAGAGGGCTTACGCGTATCCCCGTCCGGTTGTATCTCACAAAAGAGACATCCCGAGGCTTTGGGTTCCGCGTTGACCAACAGGTACATTACGACGGATTATTCCGAAGCCCTGACAGAAATCATCACACCACCGTCAGCGGATCGGGACGAGCCGTTACGATTTTTGTCCGAGGCGCACTATTTTCTCTACCAGCACCTGGATGATGAGATTCTCTGGTCTACCAGTATGCCCTGTGTGGTTGAGAATGACGATCTGATACCGATTGCACAATATGGCAATTCCAATGCGGGCATGATGAAAACCGTCTACCGCAGGGGGTTGGGACATCGCTACGGCAGGGTGATGCAGGTAATCGCCGGGGTCCATTTCAATTACTCGATACCGCTACCATTCTGGCATGTGTATCAGCACTTGGAACAGGATGAAAGCCCGATACAGCGTTTT
The DNA here is from genome assembly GCA_050119385.1 of Candidatus Thiodiazotropha sp. Taxonomy (GTDB): domain Bacteria; phylum Pseudomonadota; class Gammaproteobacteria; order Chromatiales; family Chromatiaceae; genus Thiodiazotropha. Next base: position 16,084 of record JASFJX010000006.1, read on the forward strand.
ATTTCGGAATCCTATTTCGCCATGCTGCGTAATCTACAGCGGGTCGGGTGGTTGATTCCATACCTGTTTGGGGCCTCTCCTGCAGTCTGTAAATCCTTTCTTGGTGGCAGGCCTACCACCCTGCAGGTATTCGATGATTACAGTTACTACTCCCCCTATGCCACCTCTTTAAGGATGGGAGATATCGGGTATCAGAATAGTAAGGAACAGGGTACCGGCATCAAGGCCTGTTATGATTGCCTCCACGCCTACATAGAAACCCTCTCTCGTGCTATCGAAACAACCTGCCCGATCTATCAGGCCATGGGGATCAAGGTCGATGGCCGCTATGAACAACTGAATGCCAATATTCTGCAGATTGAGAACGAGTACTACAGTACGGTTCGCCCTAAACAGATCCCCGAGATGATGGAGAAACCGATCCATGCCTTGCAACGGCGTGGTGTGCGTTATGTGGAATTACGTTCCTTGGATGTCAATGTCTTTCATCCCCTGGGAATCGCTGAAGAGCAGGTCTTTTTTATCGAGGCCTTGATGCTGATGTGTCTACTACACACAAGTCCGGCGATCAATGTTGCCGAACAGAAGGAGATTGACTGGAACGAGTTGACGGCGGCTCACCAGGGGCGAAAACCTGGATTGATGTTGCAGCGTAATGGAGAGAGGATCTCATTACAGCATTGGGGGTTAGATATATGTGACGCCTTGCTACCCCTATGCGAAATATTGGAAGAGGGTATGCCGGGTAAGCCTTACAGCGAAAGCCTGATGATACAGCGCAATCGCCTACAGGATGCTAACCTGACGCCATCAGGGCGTATGCTCACTGAAATGCAAGACAAAGGAGAGAGTTTTTTTCAGTTCGCTCAACGCATGTCGAAGCAGCACCAGCACACCTTTATGCAGCAGGAGCACTCAGGTCAGGATCAACTGTTGTTACAGCAGGAAGCGACCGATTCGTGGCGGCGTCAGCGGGAGTTGGAGGCCTCTGATAAAGTCAGTTTTGATCAGTTTCTGGAGGACTACTTCTCGCAACAGCTTGATGAGGAAGCAATTCAGACGGTGGAAAAGAGAAGCATATCGGCAAACTGAGTTGTAGAATAGAATGACACTACAGCAACAACACAACGATTCAGACTGTACCTGAAGAGCGAGGATGGGTAATGGAGGAGCAGAATGATGGTAACTGGGGATTTTCTACCCAGGCTGTGCGTATAGGACACCAGCGTACATCGGAGGGTGAGCATGGTGAGCCTATCTTTCCTACTTCCAGTTTTGTCTTCCGCAGTGCTGCTGAGGCAGCGGCCCGGTTCAGTGGTGATGAGCCAGGGAATATCTACTCACGCTTTACCAATCCCACAGTAAGAACTTTCGAGGAGCGTCTGGCTGCGCTGGAAGGAGGCGAGTGTTGTGTCGCCACCGCTTCAGGTATGTCTGCAATCATGTCGACCTGTATCGGCTTGTTACAGACGGGCGACCATATTGTCTCATCTCAAAGTATTTTCGGTTCGACCACGATGCTGTTCAACAAGTATCTTACCCGGTTCGGTATCGAGACCAGCTTTGTCGATATTAATGATTTGCAGGCCTGGGAGGCGGCAATTCGGGCAGAAACAAAACTACTGTTTCTTGAGACTCCTTCCAATCCACTGACAGATGTGGCGGATATCACGGCATTGAGCGAGCTGGCACATGCCCATGACTGTCTGCTGGTAGTGGATAACTGTTTCTGCACGCCCGCCCTGCAGCAACCCCTCAAGTTAGGGGCGGATATCGTTATTCACTCGGCAACCAAATATCTGGATGGCCAGGGGCGTTGTATGGGCGGGGCCGTGGTGGGCACGCGAGAGGTTGTTGGTGACGCTGTCTTTGGTGTGCTGCGAACCGCCGGCCCAACCATGAGTCCATTCAACGCCTGGGTCTTTCTCAAGGGGCTTGAAACACTTGAACTTCGGA
>JASFJX010000007.1:0-17558 GCA_050119385.1 Candidatus Thiodiazotropha sp.
CTGCAGGATTCTGCTGACACCATCACTGCCGGTAGCTTTCACTTCGCCAACGACCTGGCGTACGAAACCGATCACTTGTCCGCTTGTCTGGGTTGCTTGAGTAGCCATCTTTGCCTCTACGATTCGGTTAGCTGTGGGGATTTTGTGATAATTTTCGTAAAAAAAAACCAACCCGCCTATTGTACCTTGGTACAATAAGTAACTTATTGATTTATTAAGTGTTTTTTAAGGATAAATAAAACAGAGATCAACTGTTGATCAACAGGCCAAGTTGGAGACGATCTTTAGTCGTTGTCTTCCTAAAAATGGAGCTAAGATGGGCTTTGACGGTTCTTTCAGTGATATCGAGTTTTTTCGCGATGACTTTGTTGCTGTCTCCTGCACCAACTAGCTGTGCAATCTCACGCTCGCGATCGCTTAGCTTTGCCAACTTTGCATCGTTTTCCCCTTTCACGTTCTGATCTTCATCTTTGGACAAACTCACCATGCTTAGTCTGTTCATCAGTTTGAATAACAGGCTACGCCCTACCCAAACCTCATTCATGCGAACTAATTCAACGGCCTTGACCAGAAGCGCCCTGGAGATATAGCGATTACAGTAACCCTTGACACCATGCGAAATCAGGTAAAGCCCTTCATCATCATTTGGCATGGGAGAGAGCACAATGAAGGAGACATTTGGGTAGCATTGGCAAAGTATTTCCGGTAATTTTCGGTAATCCTTAGCAAACAGTTCCAGATCAACAAGTACCACCTCAGCCTGGTAGGTCTTCAGGTTACTGACCAGTGCTTCGCGGGACGTTACGACTGATAACTCTCCAACCTCAACCAGCGATTCATGCCAGCGGTGTGAAATATCTTCATCTGAGCTGCAAAGCAGTATCCTATTGGCAATGGGAATTACCCGCTGCTCTGAATCACTGCCTATATCAGCCTTGCGATTTTCATTCCCACTCGTAGCAAGATCGGAAATCTCATCTGTGTCAGGATTTGTCGATAACTGCATCACCTTATCGTTCTCTCAATGCCCTGCCTTTCGCGCGCAACAACGGTTTGAAAAGATATTCGAGAACACTTTTTTTGCCGGTAAGAATATCGACCTCTGCCTGCATGCCGGGGATGATCGGCAACGCCTTCTCTTGGGTACCCAGGTCTGTTTTGTCTGTTCTTACCCGGACGAGATAAAAACTCTCCTGTTCGTGCTCCTCCTTGATGGTATCGGCACTGATATGTTCAACTTTACCCGTAAGCGCACCATAGATGGCGAAGTCATAGGCGGTCAATTTTACGATTGCTTTCTGGCCGGGGTGTAAGAAGGCAATGTCTTTCGGACCAACCTTCGCCTCAACAAGTAGAGAATCATCCAAGGGTACAATTTCCATTAACTCCATGCCAGGCTGAATGACGCCTCCCAGGGTGTTGATCTTGACCTGTTTAACCGTACCCTTCACAGGTGAGCGGACTGCGGTACGGGTTACCCGGTCTTCCAACGCAATGCTAGTCTCCTGTAGTTGAGAGAGTTCCGCAAGTACTTCATTCAGCTCGACATGAGCCTCATTCCTAAAGCGAATTAAAATCTCGGCGACCTTTTGCTGTGCCTCTTCGAGGCGGGATTTCATACGAGGGATAGTCAATCTGGTCGACTCGAGTTCTCCCTCTAATTCGCTGACTTCTCGCTCAAGCCGTAGAATTTCGACCTCAGAAATCGCACCTGCTTTCAGTAAGGGTTTTGAGAGGGCCAACTCTTTTTTGACTAACGACAGGTTGCGTTTCAACCTTGCACCCTTTACCTCGAGTTCTTTGATTTCCTGGCGTATCTGCTCAACCTGTTTCGACAGGATTGAACGATTGGTCTGCAACTCTTTTTGTCGAGAATTGAATAGGCCTTGCTCCTGATCTACCAGCATTGGATATTTTTCAACCATACCAGGAGGCGCCTTGAATGCCTTGTTATCGCTCTCGGCCTGTAGTCTGGCAGCCTTGGCCTTCAGTGCCCAGAACTGTAACTGGGTTTCCCTTAGGGAAGAGGAAAAGCGTGTGTCATCTATCTGCAGCAGAACTTGTCCCTGCTCGACGGTATCCCCATCCTCTACGTAAAGCGCAGAAAGAATACCCCCCTCAAGATTCTGAATAACCTGGATCTGACTGGAAGGTATGACCTTGCCGACCCCCCTTGTCACTTCATCTAACTCAGCCCAACTGGCCCAGATGACGGCTAAAATGACGATTAAAAACACCATCCATAATATTGTCCGCCCACCCCGAGGGGTCTGTACCAACAATGCGGCAGTCTTATCGTCCATGAAGTCGCTATCGCCATTGCCTGGCTTTTCAGACTTAACCATCAAGGGGTCCGCCGGCTTTTCAACTTCTATAATTTGAGACTGAGTATCCATTATTTACTATTTACTTTGAGCTTCTCAATCAGGTGGATTTTCCGATTAACTGGAACCACCCCGGCTCTGTTTCAGGGCTTCAAGCACTTGTGCCTTTGGTCCATCGGCGACGACCCTGCCCCTATCGATCACGATCAAGCGGTCTACCAGATCGAGCAACGATGATCGATGGGTAACCAGAATCAGAGTCTTACTCTTTGCATACTCAGCGAGCTGTCGTTTTAGTATCGCTTCAGTGCTGTTGTCCATCGAGTTGCTGGGTTCATCCATCATCAGTACGGGAGGATCGAGTAACAGTGCCCTGGCGATGGCTATGGCTTGGCGCTGACCGCCAGACAGGTGCTCTCCCCGCTCCCCGACCTGCATATCGAATCCATGCGGGTGCTGATTGACAAAATCCATCACACCGGCAATTTTGGCCACCTTTAGAATATCGTTGTCATCCGCATAGGGTGCCCCCAGAACCATGTTATCTCTGACACTGCCGTAAAACAGCATGATATCCTGAGGCACATATCCGATGCTGCGCCGGAGATCGGCGGGATCAAGCTGACGCAGGTCCGCACCATCAATACGCACAGCACCGGAATCGGGATCATAAAGCCCCTGCATTAGCTTCTCGATTGTAGTCTTACCCGAACCAACCTTACCGATAATGGCAACCTTCTCACCGGCAGAAATCGTCAAGGAAACATTTCTCAAAGCCACCTTCTCCTCACCCGGATAGGAAAAGCTGACATCATCCAGTTCGATATTACCTTGTAATTGTTCCCGGCTCATAAACGACTTCCCTTCCGGTCGCTCAACAGGCAGCTCCATCACACTATTGAGACTTCCGAGTGCGGTCTTTGCCTGATAGTAACGAACAGCTAAATTCGCCACCTGTGCCATTGGAGCCAATGCTCGTCCCACCAAAATCACACCCGCTATCAAAGCTCCCATGCTGAGTTCTCCCTCAGCGATCAGGTAGACACCGAGAACTACAATCCCAACCTGGGACATCTGTTGGAAAAAAGTTGCAACGTTTGAAACCGAAGCCGACAGCAGGCGCGAACGAACACCCCACTGAGCAATGTGAGCAGTCAGCTGTTCCCACTTACGCTGCACCTCACTCTCAGCACCCAAGTGTTTAATGGTTTCAACTGCGGTCAAGGATTCAATCAATGTCGCACCCTTTTGGGCCGATGCACGATAAGTCGCTTCAACCGATCGCCTGAGCGGAGATTGGATCACTATTCCATAGATGATCACAATGGGAATGCAGACCAGAGGCACATACACCAATGGTCCGCCAATAAACCAGATAACCAGAAGAAACAGCAATACAAAGGGTAGATCGACCAGGGTCACAACGCTCGCAGAGGTAATAAAATCCCGGATACTTTCAAACTCGCGCAGATTGTTGGCAAAGGCACCAACTGAAGGCGGACGTGCCGCCATCTTGATTCCGAGTACACGCTCGAACAGCATGGAGGATAGAAGAATATCTGACTTTTTTCCGGCAACGTCGATAAAGTAACCACGCAGACTCCGCATAATCACATCAAAGGAATAGACGATCACAATACCTATCGCCAACACCCAAAGAGTCTCTATCGCATTGTTGGGTACCACCCGGTCATACACGTTCATGATAAACAGCGGGCTCGCCAAGGCGAATAAATTAATGAGTAATGAGGAAACAAGCACATCCCTATAGATTCGCCATGACCTAACCAGCGTTCCCCAGAACCAATGGCGTGAACGTAATCTCAAAACCTCGGGGGTCCGGTCATCAAAGCGATGTTCTGAGCGGACAAAAATTGCATAGCCTGTATATTGCTGCTCAAGATTATCGATGGCTATCTGATGCGTACCTTCCCCAGTCTCGGGTTGCATAATGGTCAACTGGTTGCCATCTTCGCTGCGTTCCATTAAGACACAACTCTGCCTATCCTTGAGCAGCAACACAGCAGGTAGCACTAGAGAACTGATATTTTGTATTGGCCGGCGAACAACCCTTGCACTAAGTTGGGCCCGTTGTGCTGCGCGCAAGAATAGTTCAGGTGTCAGACGATGATTCTCCAACGGCAACCCGGCGCGCAAGGCATCATGTGAGTGAACACGCCCATAATAGCGGGAGAGAAATACCAGACAATCCAGCAGTGGATCATCAAATGCAGATCCGTCTGTGGGGTGTTTCCACTCCTCTATCTCATCTTGTTGCCTTTGTTGTGCTTTAATATCTGACATGGATTGAATTGTGATGCTTACTTTGTAATATTTCGCTTCCAGGATTTAACAACCCATTCAAAATAGATGTCGAGGAATCTCAATGTTGTATGCAAAACGTGATAACAATGGTGATATCATCAATCTCTCCGACACTCCTTCGCCGGGTGCCGACGAGATAGTGAATGCCACAGATAACGAGGTTATCGGGTTTATCTTCAACAACAGTTCCACAACACTTTCGAAAAAGTTACTCTCGGAGACCGATGCCGGGATGATCCGTATCGTCGAGGATCTGATTGAACTGCTTATCCAGAAAAATCTGATCATGTTCACCGACCTGCCTAATGCGGCGCAGCAAAAAATCCTGATGCGTAACAAAATTCGCTCAGTATTCCAGACAGGTGACCCACTCCTCGTCGATGATGACGAACTCCTTTAATCCCTTAGCGACACTCGAAGAAAATTCTTTAAGTATCGTGACGTTGCAAGCTCAAGCTTATCAACCGACGCAGAAAACCCTGTATCAACACTTACACGGGCTTGCCTAAATAGTAACCCTGTCCACCCTCCAGATTGAGTCGTTTCAAGATCCCCCAAACCTGCTCTGTCTCCACAGCCTCTCCAACCACTTTTATCTCCAATCCATGGGCGATATCGACTAAAGCCTGGATAAAAAACTGATTTTCAGTACTCTTCTGCAGCTCCCAGAGATAACTGCCGTCGATCTTCAAGAAATCAATTTTGATTGTTTTTAAATAGCCAAATGCACTATGACTGCGGCCGAAATGATCCAGCGAAAAGGCCGCACCATGTCGTTTTACTAAATCAATAAACACCTCGATATCATCAAGCTGGTTAACTGCGCCGTATTCTGGCATCTCAAAGATGAGGCGTCGCGCAATTGCAGGTTTGCTTGACAATTGCCGATTAATCCAAGCAATAAATTCCTTGTTTTTCAAGCTAATAGGAGAAAGATTGATTGCGTAGCAGGTACTCTGGTTGGCCTCGGCTTGTAAGCGTTCTATGACTTTACCGATCACCATCTTATCGATATCGGGTGTCAAACCCAGCCTATCCGCATGGGGTATAAACAGCCCTGCGGACAGAAGTTGAGCAGCACCCTGCCGGTCTTCCTCCTTGATACGGACATAAACCTCATGATGGAGGATGCTGTTATCACAACAGGCCAACACAGGCTGAAATTGAAGCACAAATCTGTCGCCTGCCAATGCATTTTGTATCGTGGCCTTCCAATCCGATCCTCCCCTTATTGAAGTGGTGTCTATCTCACCAGGCTTATAAAGATGCCATGTATTAGCCCCTTCGTTTTGAGCCGTTCGGAGTGACATATCAGCTTGCGCAAGTAACTCAGAGAGATTTTGCTTGGCGTTGTAGGCGGCCAAACCAATGTGACCCATATCTAGGCCCTCCACTAGACTGGAATCGGCAAGTCCTGATAATACAGAGGTGAGGGTTTCACCCAGTTTAGTTGCCTCTGACACGGGCATATCCTCTACAAACAATGCAAAGTCACCTCCATTCAGATGCGCCAAATGACACTTGGCGAGTGATTGCGTTACCGACTGCAATGCCTCAGCGGCCTGTTTCAGCAGTTCATCACCAACCTGGTAACCATGTTTCTCATTGATTTCCTTGAGATTATTGAGTTGTATCAGCGCCAACACACCTGTCAGACACTCTTCTGGTGAGGCAAAAAGGTTGGTCATGGTATTGTGAAAGAAGCGTTTATTGGTGAGATCAGTCACCGGATGGCGGGACGCCTGGCGATGCAGTCCCTCAGTCAATCGTTCCAGCTTTTCGATCATCTGCTTGACCTTCGTGGACATCCGATTCATCGCTAGCACGATGCGTCGCAAGTCCAAGGTCTTAGGTAATCGCTCAATGGTGGGAAACTCCCGGTTGACGATCGCATTCGCCTGTTGCTCTACCTGCCTCAAGGGCTTGAGCACTAATTGAAGCGAGAACAAACCCATAAACAGCACGACCAATGCACTGATCAAAAACCACCAGAAGATCTCGACACTATTCTCCCACAATTGACGATGAGCAAATCCCGGGTGGCTCTGCACCACTACCTTTCCAGCCTGTACCCAGCCCGACATCACGATAGCCTCACCGATAGGCGTACTGAGTGGAAATTGCTCGATAAACCAGGATGGGACACCCTCTAGATTGAGTGTCAGTTTGCGTTCCACCAGCGCTTCCCCTTGCATATCCTGAACCACAACAAGACGGTAGTATCCCCGATCGAAGATAGCATCGGTCATGGAGGTGATGGTGGCAAGATCCTCGTCGGCCATGTGTTTGGAAATCGACAATCCCAGGGAAGTCGCTGTGTCCTGAGCATGGGATTCCAGTTGCGACTCGAGATAGGCGCGCGTGTTTTGCACACTGATATAGAAGGTACCGGCAAACACCAGCACCAAAAGCATTGTGATCAAAATTATCAATTGTCGTGACAGCGTCATGAGCTTTCCATCCTATAACGATCGATGATGACTGCATCGATGTTCTATTGAAACCGAAAAAACATATCCATCTGCGTCTGTCGAGTGTTTCTCTTTCAACGCTTAGCCTCCTTCTCCATCCTTCTTTTTAATTCCTGCCATAGACTTAGCCGGGTTGAAGAGCCTACCTTTTTCCCCCTGCCCAAACTTTTTGCCAACCATAAACCGTCAGCGTTAAAGCTATATACCGGTGTGAGATCTAGACGATTGCTGGCAGACAGCAGTTGCGGATTGAGGTTATCCAATACCTGGGGTATCGAGGACGGTTCCGGATAGTAGGTCAGCACCATATGGGATTGATTCAATTTAATCGATTTGACATACATGATGCGTAGCTTATCTTCCGCTACACCCATCTCCTTCAAGGTAAAGTATTTGGCAATGGAGTAGTCTTCACAGTCTCCCCCCTCATGCACCAACAGTTCCAGGGGGGTTGCCCAATAGTCCTCTTTACCCCATAGCTGGCTATCGGATTGGTAGGGAATTTGGTTAAAGAAGTCATTGACCCGCTGTAACTTCTCGATTTCATCGAGATGTTCACTCTCTCGCATCAAGCGATGCCAGGATGCAACCCGATCACCAGCCTGATCACCAAAGTTCTGTTTCGCCCAGGTGACAACCTCATCGGCCAGATCGATGCTTTCAGCAAGGGCAATCGCTACTCCCAGCCAAAGAATTACAGAGATCAGAAAGGCTGGAATCGATCGTTGTCTATTGACCTTAAAACGCAAATAACCCGTCACCAATACACCCGAGTTCCAGCGGTTGGTTGTAGGACAGCTATGTTCAATCCACTTGAAAGCCTCCCTATCCCGAAAGAATGGGGAAGTTAACTTCCATAGGGTTATGTCGACTGTTAGTCAGATATCTTGATGGAATGGGCCGAGGAATACCCCCGGCCGGGTCAGTGTTTCACCCGGTCGCTTAGAAAAGGAACTAACCGGATGAAACACTCGGGCCAGGTTGAATGACTACTACTGTTTCAGGCTGGCATGAGCCGCCGCCAATCGCGCCACCGGCACCCGTGGCGCTGAACAGGAGACATAGTTAAGACCCGCCTTATGGCAGAAAGCGATAGAGCTGGGATGACCGCCGTGCTCGCCGCAAATACCGACGCTGAGATCGGGCTTGACGCTGCGCCCCCACTCCACCGCCAGCTGCATCAGCTTGCCGACACCCTTCTCATCGAGCACTTCGAAGGGATTGTCTTTGAGGATGCCGTTCTGGTTATACATAGGCAGGAATTTATTCTCCGCGTCCTCACGGGAGAAGGAGAAGGTGGCCTGTGTCAAGTCGTTGGTACCGAAGGAGAAAAACTCAGCCTGTTCCGCCAATGACTCGGCCCGCATGCAGGCACGCACCACCTCGATCATGGTACCGAAACGGAAGTTGAGCTTATGCCCCGACTTCTCTTCCACCTCGGCCTTTACTTTATCGACTGTCTTCTCAACCAGTTTCAACTCCTCGGCGGTACAGACCTGGGGTACCATGATCTGTGGATGGACCTCCAGATCTTTTGCGGCACATTCCGCCGCCGCTTCCAGAATAGCGCGGATCTGCATACCATAGATTTCAGGGAAGGTGATGCCAAGACGTACACCGCGATGACCCAACATGGGATTGGTTTCGGTCAAGGCGCGCACCTTGCGCAGCATGGTCTCCTTCTTTTCGATTGCCTGTTCCACCAGACTCTCGTCCACGATATGACGTAACTCATCGGCTTCCGCCTTGGCATGAACAGGATCATGCAGCAGCATCATACTACCTGCAAGCACGTTCATACCTCGCACAGAGTTTCGCAGATGTCGCAGCTCTTCCAGGTCGATCAACAACTGTTGTTCGGTGGGCAGAAACTCGTGGATCGGGGGATCGAGCAGACGAATGGTAACCGGCTTTGGCGCCATAACCTCGAGTATCGCTTTGAAATCGCTACGCTGCATCGGCAGCAACTTATCGAGGGCTGCCTGGCGTTGTTCCGGGGTTTCGGCAACGATCATTTCAATCACCACCGGCAGCCGATCAACCGCATTGAACATACGCTCTGTTCGACAAAGTCCGATGCCCATGGCACCGTATTTGAGTGCACGGCTGGCATCGATCGCAGTATCGGCATTGGCCATCACCCGTAGATAGGCGGCTTCGTCGGCCCACCTCAACAATCGGTTCAACTCCTCGGTAAAATCGGGCTCCACCATGGGGATCTCACCCAGGAAAACATTGCCGCTGCTACCGTCGATGGTAATCATGTCACCCTCGCGGATCAGGGTTCCTTTAGCCAGTGCCTCTCGGCGCTGTACATCGACGCTGATACCCTCGGCGCCGGCCACGCAGGGCTTGCCCATACCACGCGCTACTACGGCTGCGTGGGATGTCTTACCACCGCGGCTGGTGAGAATGCCTTGGGCGGCAAAGAAACCGTGGATATCCTCCGGCTTGGTCTCCTCGCGGAGCAGGATCACCTTGAGCCCCTGATCCTTACCCATCAGCTCGGCACGATCGGCATCGAACACCGCCAGACCACTGGCGGCACCCGGTGAGGCCGGCAGGCCCTGAGCGATTGGCTCACCTTTGAAATTGCTGTCGAGTCTGGGGTAGAGCATCTGTTCGAGATAGTCGGGATCGATGCGCAGCAACGCTTGCTCCTTTGAAATCAAACCCTCCTCCACCATCTCCACCGAGGTACGCACCATTGAAGTGGCGTTCATCTTGCCGTTACGTGTCTGCAGGCAATAGAGGGTACCGCGCTCAATCGTGAACTCGAAATCCTGCACCTCTTTGTAGTGACTCTCGAGTTTCTGTCGCAACTCCTCGAGCTGCTCCGCCATCTCCGGCATCTCATCGCTCAGGCGGGCGATTGGCTTGGGGGTACGGATGCCGGCAACCACATCCTCTCCCTGGGCATTCACCAAATACTCGCCGAACAACTTGTTCTCACCGGTCGCGGGATTACGAGTAAAGGCGACACCGGTAGCCGAATCATTGCCCCGATTACCGAATACCATGGTGCAGACATTCACAGCGGTGCCATTGGCCATATCAGGGGTAATGTTAAACTGACGCCGGTAGTCGACGGCACGCTTACCCATCCAGGAGCCAAACACTGCCTTGATTGCGATCTCCAGCTGGTCATAGGGATCTTCCGGGAAAGGCTTACCAGTGTGTATTTCGAAAACCTTGAGAAAACGCTCGCAGATCTCCTTCAGATCGTCTGCGGAGAGACCCACATCCTCGGTGACATGGGCATCCTGCTTGACCGCATCGAACTCTTCGTCAAAGGCCTCATCCGGCACACCCAAAGCAACCTTACCGAAAAGCTGGATGAAACGGCGATAGGCATCGTAACCGAAACGGGTATCACCGGTCTGATCAATGACACCCTGCAGGGTATTGCTATTCAATCCAAGATTGAGAATAGTATCCATCATCCCTGGCATCGACATCGCCGAACCGGAGCGCACAGAAACCAATAACGGATTTTCGGCATCACCGAAACCCTTACCGGTGGCAGCCTCAACCTGCCGCATATGAGCGTGCACATCCTCTATCAGGTTCTCAGGCAAGGCTTTTGACTCATCTCCCAGGTAATCGAGACACGCCTCCGTGCTGATCACGAAACCGGGTGGAACATTTAAACCAAACTGGGTCATCTCACAGAGATTTGCACCTTTGCCTCCCAGCAGTTTCTTATTCTTGCCGTCTCCCTCTTGAAAAGCATAGACATGTCTTTTTGGATTCATAGATTCAAACTCTCCTCTATATTTATTATCCAAACCGGTAAATGCCGGTTTTTAACGAATGCCGACAACCCAGTCGACTCTATACATCATGTTGGCAGATAACCACGCGATGTCCATATCGAGTTGACTACAGCACCCTGGCCCGACAAGGCCTGACTATATTGTGCGACTCTCAACTGGTGACTTGCTTGATGTGGCTTTGTCAGGGTTTGAGTCAGTATAATACTCCCTTTTTGTTGCCGAACCATATAATGAGATCCATGGAAAAAACCTACGAACCCCTCACAATTGAACAACGTTGGTATCAGACCTGGGAAGAACGCGGATATTTCGCTCCGGCCCAGACAGGCCGAGACAATTACAGCATCATGATTCCGCCACCCAATGTCACCGGCAGCCTGCACATGGGCCATGGTTTCAACAACACCATCATGGATACCCTGATCCGCTACCATCGCATGAAAGGCGATAAGACCCTATGGCAGGCGGGCTCCGATCATGCCGGCATCGCCACTCAAATGGTGGTCGAGCGCCAGCTCGAAGCGGAGAATAAGAAACGTCATGACCTGGGACGGGAGCGGTTCATCGAACGGATCTGGGAGTGGAAGGAAGAGTCCGGCGGCAATATCTCCCGCCAGCTGCGCAGACTCGGCTCATCATTAGACTGGCAACACGAGCGCTTCACCATGGACGATGGGCTATCGGATGCGGTCAAGGAGGTCTTCATTCGTCTCTATGAAGAGGGTTTGATCTATCGTGGCAAACGCCTGGTCAACTGGGATCCCAAGCTGCACACCGCTGTCTCCGATCTGGAGGTCCTGTCAGAGGAGGAGTATGGCCATATGTGGCATATGCGCTATCCCCTCACCAACGGCCGGGGCCACCTGATCGTAGCCACCACCCGCCCGGAGACCATGCTCGGTGACTGTGCAGTAGCGGTGAATCCCACTGATGAACGCTATAAGCACCTGATCGGTGAACTGTTGGAACTGCCCCTGACCGGACGCCGTATCCCGATCATCGCCGACGAAGAGCATGTGGATCCGGAATTTGGTACCGGTTGCGTGAAGATCACCCCGGCCCACGACTTCAACGACTACGCCGTCTGGCAACGCCACCGGGATGAGATTACCATCAGCGAACAGATCCATAGTGGTTTGATCAACATTTTCACCGTTGATGCTGCGATACGCGAAAACGATGAAGGGGAAGGCGACCTGATCCCGGAAAAATACATCGGCATGGACCGCTATGACGCGCGTAAACAGGTGGTTGCCGACCTAGAGGAACAAGGGCTGCTGGAAAAGATCGACGACCATAAACTGATGGTGCCCAGAGGAGATCGTTCCGGGGCAGTCATCGAACCCTTCCTCACCGATCAGTGGTATGTCAAGATCGCTCCCCTGGCAAAACCCGCCATCGAAGCAGTAGAAAGCGGCAAGATCCGCTTCGTCCCCGACAACTGGAAAAATACCTATTACGAGTGGATGCGCAATATCCAGGACTGGTGTATCAGTCGTCAGATCTGGTGGGGGCATCGCATTCCGGCCTGGTACGATGACCAGGGCAATGTCTATGTCGGTCGTTCTGAAGAGGATGTTCGCACTCGACACAATCTTGATGAGAACTATCCACTGCAGCAGGACGAGGATGTCCTCGACACTTGGTTCAGCTCCGCCCTCTGGCCATTCTCCACCCTGGGCTGGCCGGAGCAGACCGATCGACTGAAGGCTTTCTACCCCACCAGTGTGCTGGTTACTGGGTTTGATATTATCTTCTTCTGGGTTGCCCGAATGATCATGATGGGTATCAAATTCATGGATGATGTACCCTTTAAAGAGGTCTATGTCCATGGTCTGGTGCGTGACTCCCATGGCGACAAGATGTCAAAGTCGAAGGGGAACGTACTCGATCCTATCGATCTCATCGATGGCATCGAACTGGAAAAGCTGGTAGAGAAACGCACCAGCGGCATGATGCAGCCGCAATTGGCGAAAAAGATCGAAAAGCAGACCCGCAAGGAGTTTCCTGACGGTATACCCAGCTTCGGCACCGACGCACTGCGTTTTACCTTTGCCGCCCTCGCCGCCACAGGCCGTGATATCAAATTCGACCTGGGACGCATCGAAGGTTATCGCAACTTCTGCAATAAACTGTGGAACGCCACCCGTTATGTGATGATGAATGTGGAGGGGCAGGATTGCGCTGTAGAGGGGGTAAAAACCGGCCACTCCGAACCATCGGCCAAGCTGCAACGCTCCGTTGCCGACCGTTGGATCATGTCACGCCTGCAAAAGACCAAGCAGGCAGTCACAGATGCTATCGAAAGCTATCGTTTCGACCATGCCGCCCAAGCAATCTATGAATTCACCTGGAACGAGTATTGCGACTGGTACCTGGAGCTGAGCAAACCGGTCCTCACTGACAAGCATGCATCTGTCGAGGCAAAACGCGGCGCCCGTCGCACCCTGGTCAGGGTGCTGGAGAACCTGTTGCGCTTGACCCACCCCATCATGCCCTTCATCACGGAAGAGATCTGGCAGCGAATAGCACCCATTGCCGGCGTCATCGATGGGCAGCAGGAGGGAGCCACGATCATGAAACAACCCTTCCCCACACAACGTCAATCCCTGATCGACGAAGAGGCTGAGCGGGAGATGGCCTGGGTGATGCAATTCATTCTTGGCATTCGCAAGATCAAGGGTGAAATGAACATCTCCCCCGGAAAACCGGTACCCGTACTGCTAGCCAATGCCAGCGACAGTGATAAGGCACGGGCAACCCAACATCGCCACTTTCTCGACTTTCTGGCCCGCACCGAATCGATTGAAGTACTGCCAAAGGATGATCAGGGACCGGAGTCTGCCACCGCGTTGGTGGGCGAGATGAAAGTATTGATTCCTCTATCGGGACTGATCGACAAAGAGGCAGAAATCCAGCGTCTGGAGAAAGAGATCGGACGACTGAAAAATGATGTTGAACGCATCGAGAAGAAACTAGACAATCGAAATTTTATTGATAAAGCACCGCAAGCAGTGGTGGAAAAAGAGCGTGAAAAACTGAACGAAAGCAAAAACGCCCTTGAAACTTTGCAACTGCAGTTGGAAAAAATCAGAAACCTTTAGCTATTAAGGCTAAAGTCCAACACAGAGCATCACGGGGCAATTCTAGGGTCTTTCCGGTATAGGGCCAATCCTGCTCCCGGCAGGATTTGGCATTTCCTAAGAGGTGGCGCCATTTTCGCTCATGATAAACAATTGAAATAGCTAAATTTGATGGATTAAGAAACAGAATCACTTGCTATATGCTGAAATATACTGATAATGGCGCACTTCCACGCCGGGCCCTGTGCTATAATCCGGCCGGTTTTGTTATATGTTTGAGCATTTAATATGGCGAAAGAAGATTTTATCGAAATGGAAGGCACTGTCATCGAGACACTGCCGAACACCATGTTCCGCGTGGAGCTTGAGAACGGCCACGTGGTGACAGCCCATATCTCCGGCAAGATGCGTAAACACTACATCCGCATACTCACCGGAGACAAAGTCACTGTCCAGTTAACACCTTACGACCTGACCAAAGGCCGCATCACCTATCGTGCCCGCTGATAACGATCAGTTATCACCCAATGTGGTATCCGGTACCTGTGCCGCGACAATATCAAACTGAAGCTTGTCGTCAGCTACGTCAACCTTGACCACGCCACCACCGGCCAGTTTACCAAACAGCAGCTCCTCTGCCAGGGGTTTCTTGATCTCATCCTGAATCAATCTCGCCATCGGCCGGGCACCCATTTTCGGATCATAGCCATGTTCCGCCAACCACACCCTGGCCTCCGGTTCAACCACCAGGTTGACATGTTTTTCCTGTAGCTGCCCTTCCAACTCAAAAATGAACTTATCGACCACTTTGGCGATGTGCTCTGCTGTAAGGCCGGCAAACTGAATGATCGCATCCAGGCGGTTTCTGAACTCGGGAGTGAACATTTTCTTGATCACTTCCATACCGTCGCTGCTGTGGTCCTGCTTGGTGAAACCGATAGACGAGCGACTCATCTCCTGGGCACCCGCATTGGTGGTCATAATGATCACAACGTTGCGGAAATCCGCCTTGCGGCCGTTGTTATCGGTCAGGGTGCCGTGATCCATCACCTGTAGCAGGAGATTGAAGACATCCGGGTGTGCCTTCTCAATCTCATCGAGCAGCAGTACACAATGGGGATGCTTGGCGATCTCCTCTGTCAACAGCCCACCTTGGTCAAAACCGACATAGCCTGGCGGTGCACCGATCAACCTTGACACTGTGTGGCGCTCCATATATTCAGACATATCGAAACGAATCAGTTCCATACACAAGACCCTCGCCAACTGACGGCTGATCTCGGTCTTGCCAACGCCGGTTGGACCGGTAAAGAGAAAGGAACCTACGGGCTTGCCCTCATTGACCAACCCGGAACGATTCATGCGAATAGCGGCAGTCAGGGCATCGATGGCCGGATCTTGTCCAAACACAACCAACTTCAGGTCACGCGTCAGGTTGCGTAGGGCTTCGGTATCGGAAGTGGAGACCTTCTTGGGTGGAATGCGGGCAATCTTCGCCACGATGGCCTCGACCTCATCCACACCAATGACCTTTATACGCTGCCCTTCCGGCTGTAACTGCACATTCGCCCCAGCCTCATCGATGACATCGATAGCCTTATCAGGCAGATGACGGTCATTGATATACTTATCAGAAAGTTCTGCGGCGCTATTCAAGGCATCCTGTGTGTACTCGATATGGTGATGCTCTTCGAATCGCGTTTTCAGGCCCTTCAGTATCTCCACCGTCTCTTCCACAGAGGGCTCTTCCACATCGATCTTCTGGAAGCGCCGTGCCAGGGCGCGGTCTTTTTCAAAGATCCCCCTGAACTCCTGGTAGGTCGTGGAACCGATGCAGCGTAGCTCACCGGAGGCGAGCACAGGTTTGATCAGATTGGAGGCATCCATAACCCCGCCTGATGCAGCCCCTGCGCCAATGATGGTATGTATCTCGTCGATAAACAATACCACGTCCTTTTCGCGCTTCAGCTCGGCAAGCACCGCTTTGAGGCGTTTCTCGAAGTCACCACGGTACTTCGTGCCAGCAACCAGAGTGCCCAGATCAAGGGCATAGATGGTGGCATTGGCAAGTACGTCCGGCACCTCCTTGTCAACGATCTTCTTGGCTAATCCCTCAGCAATAGCAGTTTTGCCAACACCGGCCTCTCCCACCAGCAGCGGATTGTTTTTACGCCGCCGGCAGAGAATCTGAATGGTGCGTTCAACCTCCTGCATACGACCGATCAGAGGATCGATCTTGCCCTGTTCCGCCAGTTGGTTGAGATTCGAGGCATAGCTCTCCAGCGGACTCATTTGACCGTCCCCTTTGGACTCACTGGATAGTTCGGCTGGTGGATCTTCCTGATTGATACCTTCAACCTTAGAGATACCATGAGAGATGTAGTTGACCACATCCAGTCGGCTAACATTTTGTTCATTCAGAAAGAACACCGCCTGTGAATCTTGTTCATTAAATATCGCCACCAATACGTTGGCGCCAGTGACCTCGTTTTTACCCGAGGACTGGACATGAAACACAGCTCTTTGCAGCACGCGCTGAAATCCCAAGGTGGGTTGAATCTCCCTATCATCACCCTCCGGAATCAGCGGTGTTGTCTCTTCAACAAAGCTGCTGATGCTCTTTCGCATGCTCTCGATATCGGCTCCACAGGCACGTAGTACCGCGACTGCGGTGGGATTGTCCAACAAAGCAAGCAAGAGATGATCCACAGTCATGAATTCATGATGTCGTTCCTTGGCATTCTTGAATGCTTGGTTTAGGGTAAATTCCAACTCTTTATTCAACATCTTAGAAACTCCTAAGGCTCCGCTTAAGTCTCTTCCATGGTGCACATTAGCGGATGCTGGTTGCTGCGAGAGTAATCATTGACTTGCGATACCTTCGTCTCAGCAACATCTTTTGTAAAAACGCCACACACGCCTGCACCGCGGGTGTGAACATGCAGCATTATTCGAGTGGCCTTCTCCCTGTCCATGTTAAAGAAGGTTTCCAAAACCAAAACCACGAACTCCATAGGTGTATAGTCGTCATTGAGAATAATAACCTTATACAAAGGAGGTTTTTTTAGTTTTGGCGTTGCCTCCTTTAATGCTAGACCGTCTTCGTGTGATGTTTGTTCTCGATTACTCATAATGGCTGATTCTAGCAGGCCAATACGGCCTGAAAAGCGGAATTATATTCGGGATTATTTATTTAACCCGGAAGGATCGTGAGTGCGAATCTCTTGAGATCCATTCTACCGAAATCGGCAATCAGATTTGAGTACCAGACCACTTTAAAAGTGGCATTCTGATTAACACATAGACCATCCTCTCATCAGGCACTAGCCCTCAACCTATCTCTTTTGGGATATCAACAGGTTAGGGATTCTTCGCATGGTTAGACAATCAATATTAGGGAAATTACTATGAAGTGCCTAAAAATATAGTTTGAATTCACATATTTGTTGACCACTGACGCAAGAGCACTATACTTTCTAATCAAGTGTTGATAATGGTACCCGTTATAGAAGGCCGAAACACTTGAATTCGTGGTGTCATGTTGACACCTTCCGTTTTTTGTCAATAGTTGGAACTTGG